>JAYRRV010000063.1:0-5615 GCA_041909955.1 Candidatus Altimarinota bacterium | reverse complement strand
TTCGGTTGCCGCAACTTCAAACAGCAGCAACAGTCAGGCAATCAAATCCACCGACAACGAACTCGACATTCCCGCATTCATCCGCAAGAAGATGAACTAGATCGGAACAACACACAAAAAAGAGCCCCGTGCGGGGCTCTTTTTATTGAATACATATGATTAACCTTTTTTCGCCGGAGGGTTACCGCCGCCTGCTGCGGCTACTGCTCCGGGAGCCTTTCTCGCCTGCCGTTTAGCCTCTGCGGCTGCAGAAAGAGCGGCATAGACACCATCCATGTTGGTTGCAGGATAATCCTTCCCGTCGATCTTATAATTTCCGCCGGCTCTGCTGACATCAACGGCAATACCTCCAACGTTGTAGCTTCCATTCTGGCCATCGGTAAGCGCAACAAGCTGGTCTTTTACGGATTTATCAACTTTTTCCGGAGTAATTTTCGCCTGAGCCTCAGTAAGCGCAGCCTGGTAATCTGTGGCAGCCTGCTTATAGAGTGTTTCAGCTGTTTTATAATCTTTTTCTGCAAATGCCTTTTCGGCCTTTTTCCAGACAGCGGTATTATGATCTCCTCCATCCGAAAATCTAGGGTCCTGTTTTCCGGGGCCAACGACCTTTGAGTATTCCATCCAAACAGAAAGAGCATTTGTCTTAGCTTTTTCAGCCTTCCCCTCGGGAGACTCATTGATACCGCAAAGCGCCTTGACTTCAGCATAATATTGCTCGGCCTGTGCAAACTCCCCTTTGGCCATCGCGGCCTCCGCCTGCTGGAATCGGGTCGCGAGGAAACCAAGACCTTCGCCCGATGTTTTTTCCTTGGCCAGGTCCTTTCCCTTAAAGGTTGAAAGATTCTGGGCTTCCAGGGCCGCTTTTCTGGCGCCATCCGCCTTCGCGGCGGCTTCAAGAACTTTAGACCCCGCGTCATATTCTTTCTGTGCAGTAGCAAGATCCGGAGGTGTTTTCGCCATTGCCGCTTCGGCTCTGTCTTTATATGCTTTGGCCTGTGCACCGCCCGGGCCCTTCCCGTCACCGAACGCCGCATCAAATTTGGCTTTGGAAGCATCGGATTGCACACCGGTTTCAACAGCCTTATAAGCCGTTGCGGCCTCGGCGAATTTACCGGCATCAAACAAATCGTCTCCCGCTTTAAAGACAGTCGCGTCCTTTTTATCTCCCTGGGATGTTTCCGCCTTTTTTCTGGCATCCAGAGCCGTTTTGGCGCCTTTGTACATTTCGGTGACCTCTTTATATGCGGCAGCCGATGTCTTGAAATCACTCTGTTCCCAGGCTTTCACCGCTTTGTCAAAAATTGGCTTTTCGAGTTGGTTTTTTCCAATATAGGTGTCATTCTTCACAGCCTTGTAGGCATCCTGTGCCTGTTTTGAAGCATCAATAGCCTTCTGTGCCTCCGTCTTGCCGGTGAGCTTATCGTATGTTTCACTGGCCCCTTCCCGCCAACCCTGTTTAAGCGAGTCTTGTTCTTCCGGGGTAAGAGGTTTTCCCTCACGAACCTTCCTCATGGCAACCATGACAGCATCATAGTTACCTTCCATCTTCTTCAACTCGGCATCAACCTTCTTGCCGTCTGCATCCAGGTCAGACTTGCTGCGGACAATCTTGAGCGCGGCATCAATTTGCTTGAGCCTTTCCTCAAAAGCGGTTTGTAAGCCTTTTGGATCTGTTGCACCCTTAAAATTATCGATCGACAAGTCGCAAAGGCGTTTGCGTTCGGCGCTCAATGCAGTGATATCACCCGCCGTATACTTAACCTTTTCGTCTTTTTCAGTGGTAGCGACAGTATCAATATCGAGCCCGGCCCTTACATTGAGTTTGGCAAGTTCGGTACTGTAATGCAAATTGAGTGTTACCTGAACCTCGCCGATTTTTGAATCGATGGTTTTCAGGAATGCTTCTCTGTCAGTTTTTGCTTTTCCTTCAGGGAGGGGCATCTTGGAGATGGCATCTTTTTTTTGAGTAAGTTCTTCAACATATGCGGCTGCATCCTTAACTTCAGGGGCAACATCCATCCTGGTTTTTAAGGTGCTCTTGGCTGCCGCATAATCTTTGACCTGGCCAAGTTCGGCCTCAAGAGTTGCCAGTTTATCCATGACCGCCCTTTTTTCCTTGGCAATCGCTTCATCCTTTACATCCTTATCCCCCTCTTTTTTTGTGTCAGGTACCGCTGTTACGGCTGCGCGCACTTTCTCTGCAGCGGCTTTTGGATCAGCCTTTTCATCAGTGAGGATGGTAGTTTCAGCGGTTTCCTTGGCGGCTTGCGCGGCTTTTTCAGCCTCGCCAGCAAAAACAAACCGTTTGGAAAATAAAAGTTCGGCGTTTTTTTGGTGGATGTTTTGATGTTTGAACATAGTGGTAAAAAATGGGTTAAAAATTATTATAATTGATTGAGTGCATTTAGAATCTCCTCCTCTTTTTTCTCATCATCCTGTTTGGCTTTTGCCTCATCCACTTTCAGATGCTCCTTCTTGATGGTCGTGACATTCACCTTAAAATCTTTCACGATCTCCTTGCTTTTATCCACAAAATCTTTGGCGGCGTCTCCAATCAGGCTTTCTTCTTCTTTGAAAATCTCGATGTAGTGTTCCATTTCCTGGCCTTCCGCTTCCAGGATTTTTTTCTGGGTTTCAGTATCCATGGATTGGAAGCTCCCGGCCGATTTCACAAGTTGTAAGTATTCTTCTCTGGTCATGGTAAAAATATGTTCGGCGGTTAAGCGGTTTTTGACGGTTCAATCTGGTCGACTTTGTATGTTTTTTTGGTTCCGGCCATGACGCGTGCCACTTCATAGACCGCATCACCCACCGTGATTCGTTTCGGTGAAGGATCTTTGTCGAATTCGGGGTCAAGTTTAGGGTATTGGCTTGCTACAGCGGCAGGAACGGAGTCCTCAGGAACGGCCCATCTTCGTTCGATCACCACTTCCCCGGTGGATTCGTTGTAACTTTTCACCATCCTGCGGTCATCGGGCTCGAGGTATTTCACGAACGAAGCTCCGTACCGTTCAACAACCGGCAGCATCACGCCCATGATCTGTGCCTTGCATTCTCGGCCAGCGCCTTTGGTCACTTGAATGGAAACGCCCTGTTGAAAGAATGTCCACGTTGTGCCCTCCGGCACTTTGGTCAGGTCAAAACCCTGGGCATGTTTGAGTCTGTCCTGAACGCGGTCCAATAAAACCCTATCCGTTTGGGACGCTTTGGGGAGACCGCTGAAACTCTTTCCGCCTTCGACGCCAACAAACGCGTCAAAGACGGCATAAAACGCAGGGCCTCTTCCTGCATCAATGGTGAGAATTCTTTTGATTTCGGCATCCACCCCCTGGACTTCTAGCCTTGCAGCATTAATAAAGTCAGGGTTCTTCGAAGCCTGGACCTCCCCGTTCAATGTTGTAATTTTTGTAAGGAGGGAATCAAGCATCGCAAGAGCTCCGGGATCTCTGACATAATCGTTGGTGTCCGGATTTTTTTGTGATGGATCCGCTGCCCCCAAAATAGGGTTCCTCAGGCGAAATACTTTGTCATAAGCAACCTTGGAAGCAGTGGCATACTCCTCTTTGGGCTTCTTGCTCACAGCCTCTCTGAGCCATTCCGGAGAACTCTTGGAACTGTCGCTGAATTTTTCAATGATTCCGTCGAGAACACCGAGTGTCGATTTGATTCTTGCCTGGTCCTTCTCCGAAGGAGCAAAGATTTTTTCGGGATCCACAAGCACCTGCTCGCCTTTTTTGTCATCTTCGACCTTCTTCTGGAACTCCTTGATGACCATGCCGGCCCTCAAAGAAAGTTTCCCCATCGATACGTCGTCAATGCCGCGTTCTTCCTGAACGCCTTTGTCCTTGTCTCTGAATTTTTTCAGCAGATCCCAGCGGTCGCTGTACTCCTTTTTCGCCTGCTGAAGGTCAGCTTCACTGACCGTTTCCGGTTGGGACTGCGGACTTTCCTTTGGTGTTTCTTTTGCCTGTTCTCCCATAAAATTTAGGATAAAGATTGAAGGATGTTTTCTGCCGGACCCTCGTTCTGCCGCACGGCGGCTTCTCTGGCCTGGTTGAGTTCGCTTTCAAAACCACGGGCCGCAAGTGAGAGCTGTTCGGAAGATTTCTTAATTTTTTGCATTTCCATCACCGGAGTGACATTGCTCTCCTTCCTGGAAGCGGCAACCTTTTCACGTTCATCGCGGAGCGCGGCGATCATCTGGGTTTCCCCCTCATCGGTCAGGTCGGAAATCCTGAAAACCATCATGCTGAGTTTGTCCGCAGGAAGGGAATGGATGGACTCTGATGCTTCAACCAGCAGTCTGAGTTCTGTATTTTTGATAATGTTGTAATCGACCATAGGTTTTTTTTGATGAACTTATCGGATAATTATACCATAAAACGGCAAGCAGATCAACAATCTTCACGGAGAGCTTGGCAGGATATGGTAAAGTAGCTTTTGCCGTATTCTTTGCCCAAATGAAAGTACACATTCTGACGGAAAATGAGTCCACAGACTTCGAAAAATTCGTCATAAACCACCCGCTGGGATCAATTCACCAGACCACTCGCTGGGGTGAATTCCAGACGAAACTATCCGGACGGGACAAATTCTGGAGACTGGTGGTGACAAACGATGACGGGGAAATCTTGGCTTCGGCACTGGTGATCCGACAGTTAATGCCGTTCAAAAAATGCTGGCTCTACTCCCCCCGCGGCCCGCTGGCCGATTACAAAAATCCGGAGGCTCTGCAAAAACTTCTTGAAAAAATTGATGAACTCGCCCGCCGGAACAACGCGGTTTTTTTCCGGTTCGACCCGCCACTCCTCAGAAGTGAAAACATTGACTGGAAACAGCTCAACACCCGTCCCGCGCACGCCCACTACCAGCCGGAAAACACGCTCATGCTGGACCTCAACCTCACCGAGGAACAACTCCTGAAAGAGATGAAACCAAAGGGCCGGTACAACATCAAAGTCGCCGAAAAACACGGCGTGAAAATCAGGGTGAGCCATGGTGAACCCAGGGACATCGACGCGTTTTATTCTCTCCTGCAACAGACGACCGGCCGGGATGAATTTTCCGGACACGATAAAAAATATTACGAGGATATGATGCAGATTTTTGGGCCGCATGTGGAAAAAGCGCATCCGCAAGCCAAGCTTTACCTCGCCGAATACGAAGGGAAACATGTCGCGGGAATGATCGTGACGTACTGCAAAGACACCGCGACCTACTATTTCGGCGCCTCCTCGAACGAACACCGCAATGTCATGGCTCCCTATCTTCTGCAGTGGCAGGCAATCCGTGACGCAAAAACACACGGCTGCACCGTATACGATTTTTTGGGTATTGCTCCGTCGCTCCCCGGATCACCGGATGAAGTGGACAGAAGCCACGCGTGGGCGGGCGTCACAGATTTCAAGTTGAAGTTCGGAGGCAAGAGGGTGGACTACCAGCCGGCACGGGAAAGAGTCTACAGCCCATTCTGGTATCTGGTCATGAAGCTCGCAAAAAAACTAACGGGCAGATAATTCGTGAACTCGCCGCGGCCTATCATCCGCAGTCCATCCAGAATTCAGATGCCGTTCCGGTTCACACTCCCTCAAGTTTTTTCTTGAGGATCAAAGCCT
>JAYRRV010000062.1:0-2312 GCA_041909955.1 Candidatus Altimarinota bacterium | reverse complement strand
TGCCCGAAGGGTCTCTGGATTTGTGGGATTGCCGTAGAGCAGATCTTCCTGATGATCTGCGTCGACCGCCATGGCGGCATCCTGAATTTTCCGTACTTCCAGACGGGTAAGCCCGACCTCATTCACAAGACCGAGGTGGGTCGCCTGTATAAACGAGCGCAGGTATTCATCAAGGATCAGAAAAACCCTTTCAACGGCGACCGGCGATTTGAAAAAGTTCGGGGAGTTGTTGACAACATGAAGCAGTTTCACAAGTTCATGGTCCGGCGGAGTCAGTTGCAGATTTTCTGGAGGATGACGCAGCTGTGGAACGGAAGCCCCCAGATGCCTGTCGGCGGAATCAAGATTGACGTTGAATCTTACCAGACTGTCACCGTTTAAAACAGGATCGCCCGTCTTCGGATCAATAGGAGAGGGAGTACTGAGTGTGCTAAGGATCAACTGCAGTTCCTGAAACACTCTTCCGGTCACAACCTGCAGATCCGCAACTTTTTTCACAAATTCCGGACTTGAGACCACCTTATCCACGGCGCTCTGTCCGGGGGTTGTCTTCAGCGCCTTCAGGAGCCGCGACATAACATCTATGGCCTGCCTACTGTCGGCGATCGCCTGGTGATTCAGCGCCTGATGACGTGCCCTTCCCCGTTCACGAACCCCCTGGATAACACCTTTCCGTGCCGCCGGAGCCAATGAAGATGGTTTGCGCGGTAAATCCAGATCGGGAACTTCGGGCAGGTCATGCGAATCGCCGGAATTTCTTTTTTCATCAATCATTGCAGGAAAAACAAAAAATAAAGCGCGCGTATATTAGGGACGCGGAGGCCGGGAATCAAGACATTACGATTGCGTTTTTCACGTTTTTTAGGGTATTATCACAACACAACATATGAAACTTTTATGTCGGACATAAGTCGCAAAACCGGAACCGATGACATCGAAGCGTTTGAAGGAATTGTCGAACCAAAACCTACTCCTTTTCAGGAGGCACTGGAGAAACGCATTTCCGCAAGAAAGCCGCCGGTCAGAGGGAAACAGATCAAGGTCCTTGATCAGACGTCCGGCGCGGAAGACGCGGAAATGACCGCCAGAATAGAGGCACTCCATAAGGAGCTTGCCGCCTTGAAACCGGAAGAAAGAAAATCAAGAATGGACAGAGTTGGGCAGGAAGAGCCCGATCTGTTTGAAGCGATCGGTCGCAGGCGCCTGGCCAATCGTGCAAAATATGAAACAGCAATGAGCGAACTCAAAGAGATCCGCGCCGTGGGAACGGAAATCCGGGGGACCGTCCAGGGCGCGCTCACCGACGTAACTTCGGGGGCCGTCCAGTCACTCAGCGCTCTAGCAAATTCAGCGGAATCAGAAGAGTTTACGCCTCCGCCTTCATCCGACGTCCGCCCGATTCTTCAGGAAAAAAAGGACAGGACGGGATCCTGAACACCTTAAAATGGAGCCACCTGTCGGATTTGAACCGACGACCCACTGTTTACAAAACAGTTGCTCTACCACTGAGCTAAGGTGGCGCACCTTCCAGAATAAACGCAGGGAGATGATATGGGAAGAACCTTTTGGTGTCAAATTTTCACGCGAGTGGATTCATCTCCGGCAAAAATACACGAAGATGCGGAGGATCACCTTCCATGGTATCCTTCGAACGAACTCATAAAAAAATAAATTCTAAAATTTTAGATTTTTATTTTTTTAGCTACCCGCCAGAGATACTTCCCCCTCCCGATGACAACAACGAAAACCGAAAAATACGGACAGATCACCGCAAAATTTTCTTCAATTGAACGGGACAAACTCCTGGCGCCATACACAACGTTTGGCATCGGAGGACCCGCCGACCTTTGGTACAACCTCACGGATACCGACGAATTTGAACCGCTTATCGCCATGGCACGCGAGCTCAAAATTCCTTTTTTCGTTCTGGGCGGCGGAAGCAACACCATTTTTGCGGATGAAGGTTTTCGCGGGCTGGTGATCCATTTCGCGGCGAAAAAGATTGCACTGGAAAATTTGGAAACAGTCGTCGCCGAAGCGGGGGCACTGCTTTCCCAGGTCATCCAGTTCGCGCTGAAAAACAACCTGTCAGGCATGGAAAAAATGATGGGGCTCCCGGGAACAATTGGCGGGGCCGTGCGCGGCAATGCGGGCGCTTTTGGGATCGAGATCAAAGATATTTTCCATAGCGCGCTCCTTTGTAATGCAGAAAAAGGCTTGTTCGAAGCCGACAAAGAATATATGAACTTCGGCTACCGCACCTCGGCAATCAAAAAACATCAGACCGGTGCCAGTATAACCCCCGAATACGT
>JAYRRV010000061.1:0-4108 GCA_041909955.1 Candidatus Altimarinota bacterium | reverse complement strand
TTTATTTGGGAATTGCTTCAACCCGATCTTCGGACGAAACGAATCTATTCAAGATTAAACCTCCTGAAAAACTTTACACTCCGCCCCTGCTCGCAAAGCTCCAACAATCCCATCGTCTCACCCTCGTACAAGGCAAGCGCCGGACCGGATTTCATGCTCCAGCGATTTTGTACAAAACCTCCGCTCCTTAGCAACCGGCATTCCACGTCCGTGACATCAATATGCTGCCAGTCGGTTAAAAATTCCCCGGGAGACTTCAAAAAACCGGGGGCGTTTTCACGGGTCAGAACATCCAGACCAATGGCATCCGCGACCAGATGTTTTCCGATACTTGTCCTCCTGAGTTCGGCCACATATGCGCCGCACCCCAGCATTTCCCCCAAATCATGAGCAAACGTCCTGATGTATGTCCCCGGACTGCAATGAACCGAACACTCCAACACCGGATAATCATAAGAACGGATGGCCACATCAAAGAAATGAACTTTCCTCGCCGGAATGTCGACCTGCTCCCCTTTCCTCACCAAATCATACGCATGTTTTCCTCCGATTTTGACGGCGGAATAACGGGGAGGAATCTGCATCCGGTCACCCGTAAACTCTTTATGGATAACGGCCTCAATTTCAGATCTTACAGGCACCTTCGGATCCTCAAAGGAATGAATCGGCCCCTCTGCGTCATAGGTTTCCGACGTCGCACCCAGCTGAATCTTTACATCATAAACCTTGTCCGTCTGTTCAAGGGCATGCAGAAGCTTTGTCGCCTCCCCGACCGCGACAATCATGAGACCCGTAGCCAAAGGATCAAGTGTTCCGGCGTAACCGATCCTTTTCATGCCAAAAATCTTCCGGAGCGCGCGGACCAGATAAAACGAAGTAACCCCTTTGGGCTTGTCCAACAATAAAAACCCGCAATACATCATACCTTTCTTTAACTCTTCATGTAAACGTTCCCCTTGGTTTCAAACTTCCCGGGCTTGATCTCCACCTTCATCTCGCGAGCCAAAAGTTCACGGACAACTTTGCGGTCATCCCAAGGAATCTTTTCCTCCCCGATCATCTGGATCTCCTCAGAGCCCTTCCCCGCCACAATCACGGTATCCCCTTCACTGGCCAAAGTTAACGCCAAACGTATAGCCTCGAAACGGTGAGGAATCTTCCAGAAACTCTCTCCCTCCTTGCGTTTGATACCTGCAGAAATATCCTCAATGATCTGCCATTCGTTCTCTTCGTAAGGATCATCATCCGTAACGATAACATAATCGGCATGCTTGTCCGCCGAGGCCCCCATTTTGGGACGTTTGGCTTTATCCCGCCCGCCGCCGGTCGCACCAAAAACCGCTATCAGTTTTCCTTTGGTGAGCTTCTTATATAAGGACAACAATTTATCCAAGGACTCATGGGTGTGGGCATAGTCCACGACAATCGTATATTTCTGCCCACAGTCGATGGTTTCAAAACGGCCGGGAATCGCGGAAGCCTTTTCCAGTGCGGTCTTGATGACCGAAAGATTGATATTGTTCGCCAAACCCACCGTCGCGGCAGCCAAGGCGTTATAGACGTTAAACTCACCCGGAAGCTTTAATGAAACATCAATCTGATTGTTCGGGACGTGGAGGGTGAAGTTGGAGCCACCAGGAGTCAATGACACATCGGACCCATAGCAGGTTCCCCCTCCCATCCCGTAGGTATATTCGCGATCCACCAAGAACTGATCAAAATACACAAAATGCGCGTCGTCTTTGTTTAAAACCGAGACCTTGGAAATACGCTGTTTTCGCTGGGAACGATTCAAGTGAGAAAAAAGCACGCCCTTGGTATGGAGGTAGTTGTCAACCCCCCCGTGATACTCAAGGTGGTCTTCTCCGATATTGGTGAGAACCGCCGTGTCAAAATTGATGCCCCAAATCCTGTTTTGATGAATGGAGTGTGAAGAAACTTCCAACACCGCATGGGTACAGCCCTCATCAACCATCCGCCTCAAAAGTTTCTGGAGGAAAAAAGGACCAAGGGTAGTTTGCTTCGTAAGATTGGTCCATTTGGAATCACCAACCTGGAAAAGAATCGTCGACGTCATTCCCACCTTATACCCCGCCTCCGTGAGAACCGAAGCAATAAGATTCGTCGTCGTCGTTTTTCCTTTCGTCCCGGTGACTCCTATCACATTCAAATATCGTGAAGGATAGCGGTAATAGGTAGCCGCCATGACGGCCATCACCTGATGATACAGAAGACGGAAAGGATTATTCGCGGAAATTTTTTTCTTAAGGTAACTGATGAGCATAGGTCACTGCAATGGGATATCGGTCGCGCGTACGGCGTCGACATCATAACGAATTTGTCTTTTCAATGCATCCATGTCGTCGTAGTCCCTGGTATCCCTGAGTTTTTCCAGAACCTCGATCTTCACTTTCTGCCCGTACAGATCCTCGGAAAAATCCAGAAGGTGAACCTCCAAAGAAGGCTCCATCAGGCCCAAAACCTTCCTCGGCCCAAAATGAAGCGCCCCCTTGTACACACCGTACGAAGTATACACCCGTGAAACATAAACGCCAAAAGGCAGATCGGTACGGTCATACGCGACGTTGATCGTCGGGAAGCCCATTTTCCTCCCCATCAAAACACCTTTCATAACCGTCCCGTCAATCGTGGCAATAATTTCCATAACGACAACAATGTATCATTTCCGGGAAAAGTTTTCTATCGAAAGAGATTTCGTGTACAATGTGCGCGTAAAAAAAGAACAGGAAACTTTCCATTACGACCCGTCCTTTATCTTCTGCTATGACCGATTTTGAAAAAAAAGGGCCGCACCTGGCCGTTGTTCCAAGATACTCGAGCACCATACCCCCCGAACGCCGCGGACGCACTTCGGGCAAATTCCGTTTTGATCTCACAAAAACACTGCGCCAAAATCCGACCTATGAAGGCTTCCGGAGACTCAAACATTCGCGTGAAGAACTGATGAGATGGACCACAACCGCCGTACTGCTCAAATCCTTTGATACATGGGATCTGCTCCCCCCCGAAATAAGGGAAAGCGAGGCTGAGGAAAGGAACATTCTGATGCGTTTTATTGCCGACGGGGTACGCGACCCGCAAAATCCGGGAGAAAAAAAACTTCCGTCTCCCGAGGCAATCATGGTGGAACTGGCCAGAGTACTCCTGGGCACCATTGACGAATGGAATGAGCTGGAACCATCGATTCAGATGACGATTGAACACGAGATGATCGAATTCATCGGTCAGCACCATGAAGAAATGGACATCACCGGAACAAGGGAACAAGCCGACACAAGGGCACAATTCATCCGGAAACTGGAATCGAACCACAACATTGCCAACAGGCCGGCGGACCACGCAATCCGCGTGGAGGAAGCGCGCCAAAGGGTGATGGCCAAAATCGTCGCCAGACTGACGTCGGTTCTTTGCGAACTGGAACTTGAAGGAGGCCCCGTACCATCGTATTCCGGAGAACGCGAAGAAATCCGCGACACCACGTACATCGACATCGAAGAGTTGGAAAAAGGCATCCGTGCCACAACCCGGACCGCGGTAGCAAGAGCGGCCGCACTGCCGCCCCCAGCCACGGAAAAAAGGGACACCATTCCCGCCTCACCGATAGCCAAAAGAAACAGCGGCAAAGCAAAACCCAAATAACACCATCACCGTCTGTCTTTGCCATCACCCCCGGGGAAAAGCATCAACGCTGCGACAAGCCAGAAGAGCAGCGCGAGGTCGTTTTTGAAGAACGGGGTATCCACGAATCCGTGGAACAGGATAATCAACAGCATCAGCAACCCGACGGCATGAAACCATTCAAGTCCCAGCCGGGGCAGACGCGGAAAATCCTTCACGAACCGCCAACCTCTTTTAAGGCACGCCGCCGTCACTGCCAGAAAACTCACGAAACCGACCAGCCCAAGATTCAGCCAGAACGCCAGGAAAATATTGTGGGGATGGAGCATATTCCATTCATACGGAGCATGTCCCAGAATGACCGGCCCCTCAAGCTGATAGGCCGCCGGGAACATTCCAAGCCCGATTCCCTGCAACGGGTTTTCCAGCAATAGCCGTGTGGCTATGGCATAAATCTCGACGCGGACAC
>JAYRRV010000060.1:0-16348 GCA_041909955.1 Candidatus Altimarinota bacterium | reverse complement strand
TAGTCTACACTACAAAAAGCTTACAATTTTTTTTCGTGCTTCATTGGCAGGGCCAGAAGGAATTGAACCCTCGTTTTCCGTTTTGGAGACGGACGTTCTACCTCTGAACTATGGCCCTATGGATTTTGCAAAGGCATGGTATATTGCATCGAGCTTTCTGGCAACCTTTGCATTGCAATATCTTACTGATATGCATCCCTGATAATTTTCTCTCACTCTGTTTTGAGTATTGGGTTTATGATAAGACCTGTTGAATTGTGTCAGCGGAATTTTTGTTATTCTTGACCAGAACTTGAGTTGTTTTTGTTCGTCGTGATACTCGTGCAGGTGCAGGAGCGCCCTGAATCGTTTTTCTTCGGTTGAGAAGCCGTTTCTTAGACAAAATAGAAATGTTTTTATCAATTTCGGATCTGAATTTGTGAAATTTAGGGTTGATAGGCTCCGTTTGGTCCCTTCGCACCAGAATATTATTGCAGCACATAGTTGCAGAAAAAGTTTATCGGTTGTGTTAAAGTTTTGAACAAATTTTCCTGCTTCTTCGTCCAGTGTTCTTTTTTGCAGTTCCCGTTTTGCTTTCATTATTCTTAAGCCTTTTTCTCTTCCTTTCATTGAGTTGTCGACTAAATATTTTTTTAATTCATCAGGGAGTTCAACATCTTTTACCCAAAGTGAAATAGTGCTTTTTGCTACATGAAGCCTTCTTCCGATGTTTATGATTGATTCACCGCTTTTTCTTAACCGGATGGCTGCTTTTTTGGTTTCACTTGGATAGGACATTTGTTTCAATCTAAGTTATGTAATTGTTATTATTCCATTAATTACCGGTTTTTCAATAGTGAAGTTGCAGAGACTATGCCCGGGCTTTTTTTGGAGTCTTGATTTTTTGTGTGGCTGTGATAAACTGTATCTTAACCATATATTTTGCTTTATGTCAAACGAACTCCGTCAGAAGTTCGAGAGACTGGTGGAAAAAGTCCTCGAGAAACGTCCGGTTCTTCGCGAGATCATTCAGAAACGGGGAATGAAGAATCTTTATGAATACGCGAAAGATTATATCAATGTGAACCTGAATCCTCCGATTCAGCAGCGACAGGATGAGATGATCGGGACGTTCCAGGCTGAGGTCGAAAGACTTTTGGGTAAACAGGTTGCACAGGAGGCGGCTGACCAGCTGGCTGCGCATTACTATGTTTCAACGGCGGATCATCACGGTCCGGTTACCCATCCGTTTTTTATTAATTCCAACCTGCTGACCGCGGCGCCGTTTTTTGAGCATTCGGATCCCGTATTAAAAAATGTCATCGTTTTAGCCTGCGGCAGCGTGTCACTGAATAACTCTTCTTGGCCCCGCGGGCTTTTGTTTAACACTTATACCAACGGGAAAATCCAGACGCAGAAATTGTCTTTTTTCCCGGCCAAGGATCGTTTGTGTCCGGTGTTCAATTATCGTGCGTACACTAAGGAAGATATTGAGCGTTGCCGCGGATTTTTGAAGGATATGATTCAATCGGGTGAAGTTCATCAGGAGGAGGGGAGCAAGGTGGAATCCCTGTTGGATGAAATTTATCTGCGCCCGGAAATCATTGATTCGCAGGACTTTTCCGATCAGATCACCAAGACGAATTTTCTTTTGTGGAAAAAGTTTTTTGGCCCCAAGTATCAGGACGAGGCTCCGAACCTGATTTATCTTGAGCAGGAGAGTCTTGTTTCCAAACTTTTGATCAATTATCACCTCTATACGGATACGACAATTACGCATCTGTTACTTGATCCGGCGTATGACCTTTTGATCGACAGCTATTTTGAGGGTATTCAGGGGGCTTTCAGCCGGAAGGAGAATTACGGGACTTATCTGTTCTGGGCTCTGCCCAAGGGCGCCAAATACCGCGTCCAGATGTGGAAGCAGGGGGACAAGCTGGTTACGGAGGACGGTTCGTACAGCATAGAACTGAAGCCGGAGATCATACAGAAGGCTCTGGAGGCCAAGGAGATTATTCCGAGTATGATGCTGAGCTACATTGTTCTGGCTTTTTATTACGGTCTGAAGTGCCTGGGCGGGTTCAGCCAGGTGAACTATCTTACGTTCATGAAGAACGCCTACATCAAGATGCAGGTTGACCGCGGTAACTACCGCAGTATTGAAGTGTGCGCGCGGTCGCAAACCAAAGAGATGGGTGGAGATTTTACGCTCGCTTTCATGGGCGGGCCCAGTGGGGAGCTTGTTCCATCCACGGGGCTGGATCTGATCCTCTACGGAACGGATGAAACATGGCCGTGCCTCATTGAACAGTCAAAACAGATCACGCTCGAGGAGGGTATTTTTACCTTGATGCCCGAGTTTTACCGTATTTTGTATCTGGAAACCGAGCGCGATCCCGATCTGCTCAGCGTGAGTGCTGAGGATATTACCAAACTCATGAAGCTGGATGAAAAAGTGAAAGCCTGCACCAAGATCAAAGTGCACTGATTATTTTTTATCCGGAGGGATGCTGTAGTAGGTGAACAGGTATTCGGCGACGTCGTGGTACAGGACCGCGGCCGTTGAGTCTGCCCATTCCACCGTTCTGGGGCGGGACATTTTGCTGAGGATGACGAATTTGGGATCGTCGATCGGTGCGAATCCGACGACCGTTACGACCGTTGTGCCTACCCCGTTCATGGCTTCCCCGTGTTTATAGGTTTGCGCGGTACCGGTTTTGGCTCCAAGGTAGTGATCCTTGAGCCGTATCTTGCTGTAACTGTCGCCGTTTTCAACGTTGTTTACGAGCATGGCGGTCATGGTGTTGGCGGTCTGTTCGCTAATGACCCGCTGGATGGCGGAAGGTTCCGTTTTTATTGTTTTCCCGTCTTTCTGAATGATGCTGTCAACGATGTGCGGTTGCATGAGCACCCCTTTGTTGGCTATCGCGGCGTAGGCGGAGGCCATCTGGATCGGGGTGACCAAAATACCCTGTCCGAAGGCGTGGTTGGCAAGTTCACTGTCCGTCCATTCCTCGAAGTGCGCGATTTTTCCGGCACTTTCGTTGTCGAATTCGATTTCGGTGCGTTCGTTAAATCCGAATTTGAGCATGTAGCTGTAGAAAAGGCTTCTTCCCATCTTCTTGGCGACAAAGGTCATCCCGGTGTTGCATGAGTTTTGGATCACCCATGTCATGTTGACGTATCCGACGCATTTGTCTGAAACGTTTTTGATTTTGGCGTCGTACCTTTCACCGTCGGGTCCCACATGTTTGCCGTTCTTGTTTTTATCCAGATAGATATATCCAGGATCGTTAAAACTGGTTGACGGTTTGACGTCGCCGTCGTCAATTGCGGCGGCCATGGTGATTATTTTGTACACGGAGCCCGGTTCGTAGGACTGGGAAACGGCTTTGTTCTGGTATGCCTCCGGTCCCGTCATGTTCTTGTATTTCTTGTAGATCACGGTGCCGTCCTCCTGCTGTTCCCTGAACACCATGTACTTGTCGTCTTTTATGACGTCGCGGTAGAACCAGAATGTGTTGTCCATTCCGGTGACCGGAACAAGATTTTTGACGTCGTCCGCGCTCAGGTTCACCGGCTCTTTGTCATAAATGTTGCCGTAGTCGTTGGGATCGAACGACGGGTAGTTTGCCATGGCGATGATCCGTCCTGTTTTGGGGTCCATGACAATGAGCTGTCCGTCGTCGGCCCGGAACTCCTTCACGTATTTTGCAAGCATGTTTTCGACGTTCATCTGGATTGAGCGGTCTATGGTCAGCACGACGTCGTCTCCGTCCACCGCCGGCTGGATGACGTTGTTGTCCCCGACGGTGATCTGTCGGCCGATGCTGTCTTTTTGTGTCTGGAACACTCCTTTTTTCCCCTGGAGTTGGGCGTTGTATTTGCTTTCAATGCCGTATTGTCCGATGCCCTGTCCGGTGACGAATCCAAGAATGTTGGAGGCTAGCTGCCCTTCCGGGTAATAGCGGTAATATTCCTCCTTAAGGCCGAGACCGTTGAAGCTTTTGGTCTTGTCCTCCTTGATGATTTTTTTGATCTGCGCCGATACCTCCTGCGGGAGTTTCCGTTTGAGGATGACGTATCGGTTGAGACCTTTCAGTATGCTTTCAAGTTCGGTCGAAGGAAGTTCCAGGAAAGGGCTCAGGGCCACCGCTACGGCATGGCGGTCGACGATTTGTGCGGGATAGGCAATGAGTTCGGTCTCGTTGATTTCAATTCCCGGGAGGCGCATGCCGGCGATCTGGTCCAGGATTTCTTTGGTCAGTTCGTTGCTCAGGAGAATCTGCGCCCTTTTTTCCTGGCTGATTTTGTCGAAAAGGTCGTTCGAGAATTTCTGGAAGAGTTCTTCGTCGGTCAAGGATTTCACTCCCGCTTTTTCTTCCGGGGTTTTTGCTTTGGCCAGTTCGATTTTTACACGTTTTTCGTCTTCATCCCGCGCTTCTTTTAGATTGAAAATGACCGGAGCGATACGGTCGGAAACCACTTTTTTGTTTTCGATCAGCGTCGGGTCGGCAAAAAGCAGATCCAATGTTGTGTTGGTGGCTACGCGGACAAGCTCTCCGGAGGCGTAGTCCTTGATGAAAATTTCACCCCTTCTTGCCGGCAGTTCGCTGTATCCGTAGTGTTCCTTTGCCGCGACTTTTTCATAGTAATCGTACCGGATGACCTGCAGATAAAAGAGCCTTACGATGATGACGCCGGTAAGGAAGATGATGGCGGCTGTCAGGACGGCGAGCCGGTTCAGTGGTTTTATTGCATGGTGGGCGCGTTTTTTTACCATAAATGAGGTGGTTGCAGGACGTTATTATAAGGGGGTTTTTGTAAAATTGCCACCGCCGACCATGCGTTGCATGGTGCTCGGTAAGCGATTGCTTTGCAACCGTGGTATAATCCCGACATGGTATGACAGTTTTTAGTTCTTATTTTTTCGACGATGTCACGGAAGACCACTCTTGAGAACGGTTTAAGGATTGTTACAAAGGAGCTTGATAACACCAAATCGGTTACGGTGTTGATCCTTGTGGGAGCCGGTTCCCGTTATGAAGTGAGGGAGATCAACGGGATTTCCCATTTTTTGGAGCACATGTTTTTCAAGGGGGCCCAAAAATACAAGAACACCAAGGAGGTTTCCGAAGCGATTGACGGGGTGGGGGGCGATTTCAACGCCTTTACCGGGAAGGAGTACGCGGGTTATTACGTGAAGGTTGCCGATAAGCACGCCGGGCTTGCCGTGGACGTTCTGGCCGACATGCTCATCCACTCAAAATTTGACCCGGCCGAGATCGACAAGGAACGGGGCGTGATCATGGAGGAGTACAATATGTATCAGGACACCCCTATGTATCAGATCGGCTGGGATTTTGAACGTTTGATTTACGGTGATCAGCCCATCGGTTGGGATCAGGTCGGTACCAAGGAAATCATCATGGGGGTTCAGCAGAAGGATTTTTTGAAGTACCGCAGCGAGCTTTATACTCCCGAAAACACGGTCATCGCCATTGCGGGAAATGTTGATCATGACGGCATTGTCGAGCAGATCGAAAAACTTTTCGATTTTGAGAAGACAAAGAAAGCTTATGACTTTTTACCCGCCAAGCCGTTTGACGGCGGGAAGAGGCTTTATTTGAGAAATAAAAAGACGGAACAGGCCCACGTGATGCTGGGGTTCCCGGGTTATTCCGAACTCCACAAGGATCACTACGCCGCCAAACTGCTGGCCATCGTCCTCGGCGGCAATATGAGTTCCCGTATGTTCCTTTCCGTGCGCGAGGCGCAGGGACTTGCCTATTACATTAATTCGACGACGGACGAATATACCGACACCGGAACTTTCACTACGAATGCCGGTGTCTCTTTGGATGGCATAGACAAGGCCATAACGGCCATTATGAAAGAGTATAAAAAAGTTCTGGATGAACCCGTCCCTGCGGTGGAGCTTAAGAAGGCCCAGGAGTTTTTGAAGGGGAAAATGGTTTTGCGTCTGGAGGATTCGGAGGAGTACGCTCATCTCATCGGCAAGTTTGAACTGTTGTACGATAAAATGAAGAGTCCTGATGAGATCATGAAGCAGATCGATAAGGTTACGGTGAAGGATCTGCACCGGGTGGCCAAAGATCTCTTCAAGGAAGAGCAGGTCCGTCTGGCCGTGATCGGACCATACGAGGATGAGGAAAGGTTCCTCCGCCTTCTGAAATTTTAATGTGTTATCGGTAGTGACAAAGGTCTATGGATGCAGTATGATTCGCGCGAAATTATTCTTTAAAGTTCCTTATCCATGAGTATGAATTTTTCCGGGGTCCGTGAAAAAACTTTGGTTCTCATCAAACCTGACGGCGTCCAACGCGGACTGATCGGTGAGGTGATGAAACGTTTCGAACGCAAGGGCCTCAAGCTTATCGGTCTCAAGATGATGTCGCTTGATGAGGCGGTTTTACGCGAACATTATGCGCACATTGCCGACAAGCCTTTTTTTCCTGGTGTGAGTGATTTCATGCGCAGTTCGCCGGTGGTTGCTATGTGCTGGGAAGGACTTGAGGTTGTGCAGGCGGTTCGCCTTCTGTGCGGTATCACCAAGTCACGTGCGGCCGAGGCAGGTTCCATCCGCGGTGATTTTGCCATGAGTGTCGCGTGCAATGTTATTCATGCCTCCGATTCCGTTGAGACGGCCCAAAAAGAGGTGCCCCGCTTCTTCAACCAGGACGAGATTTTTGACTACGGGAAGTCTGAATATGAGCATGTGTACATGGGGGATGAAATCTCCTAGTTTGTTGCTATGCCCTTCTTAAAACTTGCTTCCTTTCAACGGAAGCTTGCACCAGGGGAGTCTCCCGAAGCCTTGTTTGAGCGTGTCCGGAACAGATCCGCGTTTCTGATGCAAAGCGGGAACGGCGGAAGATACAGTTTTATCGGGTATGATCCCTTTGCGAAGGTGTGGAGCAGGGACGGAGTGACACAGCTGCTCAAGATCAGGGATTTTTTTGACTGGAAGAGGTCTCCGATTCAGTTTTTTGACAAAGACCCCTTGTTTGTTCTCCGTGATCTGATGAGACATTTCCATTTGAATGCGAGATCTCCGGTTCCATTCTGCGGCGGTATGGCAGGATACTTCAGTTATGATTTCGGTGTCCGGTTAGCGGGCGTTGAACAGAAAGTGTTCGATGATCTGGAACTTCCGGATTTCATGTTTTATTTCGTCGATAAAATTCTGGCGATCGATCATGTGAAATCCGAGTTTTTTATGGTCGCGCTCGCTCCGACCGATTCCGAGGCGGAGCGCAAGCTTGATGCGATGCATCGGGACATACGTCCTTCAGAAACGGTAGTGCATGCCGGGACGGTCGGCAACACCGTTTCTAACCTCACGTTTGAAAAATATTCGGCTCAGCTTTCGGCTATCCGGCGGTATTTGCACGATGGCGATACGTATCAGGTGAATTTTTCCCAGAGGTTTTCCGCCGAGTGTACCCGCGATCCATGGGCGATTTATAAGTCTCTGGTGAAGATGAATCCCTCTCCTTACGGTTGTTTTTTTGATTTTGAAGATTTTCAGATCGTGAGTTCTTCACCTGAGCTTTTGTTGGCCAAAACCGGATCGAATGTCGTGACGAAGCCCATTAAGGGTACTGCTCCACGGGGGAAGAACGCCCGGGAGGATGAAGAAAATACGGCAATGCTTTTGGCTTCGGAGAAGGATGCCGCTGAATTGGCGATGATCGTTGACCTTGAAAGGAACGATCTTGGGAAGGTTTGCGATCCCGGATCGGTCCGTGTTGCCGGTCACCGGGAGGTTGAGAAATACGCCAGGGTGATCCACACCGTTTCAACCGTTGAGGGAAAGTTGGCGCACAACAAAGATTTTTTTGATGCGTTCGTCGCGTTGTTCCCGGGCGGGTCTATTACCGGATGTCCCAAAAAACGGACGATGGAAATCATTGATGAACTTGAAGATTTCCGCCGCGGTATCTACACCGGCTCGGCCGGCTTTGTTGGGTTTGACGGGAACGGCGTTATGAATATCCTTATCCGTACCATGCTTTTGCGGGATGGGGTGCTTTATTATCAGTCGGGGGGTGGAATCGTCATTGATTCCGATCCCCGGAAGGAGTACGAGGAAAGTATATATAAGGCCCAGGCTTTTTTTGATGCTCTTCAGAAGTCATAGTAATGTCATTCTATAGCGTTGGTCCGGAGATATATTGACTAATTTGCCTATTGCATTTTAATTCCGTTGCAGTACTATTCTTGGTGATAACTTTTTTTCTATGCCTCCAAGTACACCTGTTCCCGCGTTTCATCTTGAGGATTTGCACGATACCGATCCGGATGAGCTCCGGGATTTTGATACCACCGAGCCTATGGGACCCCCCGACAGTTGCGGTTCTGACTCAATGGGATGTGATTCTAAACCGGTGACGGCCGTTGCCGACCGCGTTAAGGTGTTGACTCGTGGTGCTCTCGGTCATCCCCGGATTCCGTATCTCGACAATATTGGTGAACAGGATTCTTTGCTTGATGCTTTTGTTCGGGGTCGAGGTAATGCGGCGATTCCGGCTTTGCCTCAGAATTCGCAGGATGGTGCGGGTTTTGATATTGATTTATCCAGTGATCCCGACGGGGAACTGTAATTCATTGACTATGACGACCTCATTTCCCCCAATTCGTTTGCCAGGTTCGCAGGATCAGGATGAGGTTATTCCTCCTGCGCTTGAGTCCGGGGTGCGTTCAGTTCCCGAAAGGCTTGCGGAGGATTTTTCACCGCTTGCCCAGGGTGTCCGGATTCAGGTACGGAGGGATGTCAGTGCGGCTTATCCCATTGAAATATATGATGAAAGGGGCGTGTGCGTATCGGATCCGGCAATAGATGATTTTGGATATGCCGATCCGGAAGTTGATGTCGCCCAGGAAGAGCTTCTTGCCAAGCTTGCTGAGTGCGAAGGCGGTCCGTTGAGTGAGGAGATTCTGCTGGCCGCCATCGATACGATGCTTGCCATTGATAAGGCGGTTCAACAAAGACGCGCAAAAGGTGGACGCAGGTCTTTCTAGTTTTATTTTCGGCTGGTTTTGTTAATATGACCGCAGTTTAGGCAATTGGTATGAAGGTGTTTTTGAATGGAAAATTCATGGAGGCTGCCGAAGCGAAAATCTCCGTTTTTGATCACGGTTTTTTGTATGGCGACGGGGTGTATGAAACGATGCGTACCTATGGTGGAAAGATTTGGCAGTTGCCGCTTCATTTGCGAAGGTTGCAAAAATCGGCGGGAATGATCGGGATACGTTTGCCTTGGACTGTCGGGCAGTTGGGGGATTGGATATTGCGCACGGTGAAGAAAAACGGTTTTGATGAGTCCCGTATCCGTGTGACGGTCACCCGCGGAGTGAACGGATTTGATTTTGGGGCTGCTCAAAAGCCCTCCCTTTGCATTCAGGTTCAAAAACTGGTGGCGCCGAAGGCAGAGGCATATAAAAACGGGGTTGATGTGGTGACTTTTTGTGCCGAGAGGATGTTGCCCGAAGCAAAGACATTGAATCTTTTGCCAATGGTTATGGGGATCCGGTTTATGAACACCAAAGGGGCGTATGAGGCGTTGTTTGTGGACTCTCGCGGGTTTGTTCGGGAGGGGACCGTGACGACGGTTTTTGCGGTTTGTGGAGGTGTACTGATGACACCGGGAAAAAATGTCCTGCCGGGAACGACTCGGGATGTTGTATTGGATCTGGCGCGGCGCCTGGGGCTGAAAGTACGGATCGCCGATATTTCACTGAAAGAACTTTACCGGTCGGACGAGGTTTTTTTGACAAACGCGCCGCGCGGCATTGTCCCCGTGCGTTCGGTTGACGGTAAGGGAACAGGAAAGGGTTGCCCCGGACCCGTTACTTCATTATTGACAGGGGCTTTTCGGCGAAAAATTGAACGGTTTATCCGAGGGGGATAATATTATGCTTCTTCTTCTTTTGCTTGTTCACACTCTTTTTGGGTTATTGCTGCCTTGTCTAACACCTCTTTCGGTGGTTCATAAGTGAACAATCCCTGCTTTGGGTTTGTTATGTCAAGGTAGGTGATGTCTTTATTGTATGTCCAGATGGATTCACAGACCTCAGGTTTATAGTAAAGACCATCACGTATTATCAAGATTTTTGATCCTTCCCTTCCGATTGTTTTCATGACGGTTAAGTAATCCTGTCCACGCCAAGTTGTATTGTCATTTTTGTAAAGTTCTTCCAGGGTTTGTGTTTTCAGATTATATGAGTATATGTGGTTAGTGTATTTAGTGTTTGTGTCTGAGGCCGTGGTTGTTGATAAGTATACTGTATTTTGATCTTTTGCATCTGTGGGTACATTGATGCTTGTGATGGTTTCTTTTTTTTCAAAAAGGAATTTTGCGGATTTTTCGTCCATGGTTATTTTTCCTTCATTTGAACGAAAGTATACGTTTTCTTGAGGAGTTCCTTGAAAATCGAAAGAGTATCCTTGTTCCAGTTTTTGATTTACCGTGACTGGTTCCTGGGTAACGGGTTCTGTTTTTGGTTGTATTTGAATTGTTGATTGTTGGCACCCAATGAGAAACAGTATGGGAATGGTTATCAGTTTGATGATGGCATGGTTCATGTTCTTATATGTGATTATATAATAATTTTGTGCATTTTTACCTGGATTTTAGCACTATATTTAGTATGTTGAAATTGATTTAAGTGATGAATATGATATTAAACTTGCTCAGCAGAGACAAAAAACTTTCCATGAAAAAACCCCTGGTCATGGGGATTTTAAACGTCACTCCCGACTCTTTTTCCGATGGCGGGAAATACCGCACGTGCGAAGAAGCCGTTGAATGTGCCCTTGAAATGGTTGAACAGGGAGCCGATATCCTTGATGTCGGAGGGGAGTCCACCGGGCCGGGTTCAAAAGATGTCGGTTCCGACGAGGAATTTTCACGGGTTCTCCCCGTTCTGGAGCTTTTGCGTGCAAAGACTAATGCC
The DNA here is from genome assembly GCA_041909955.1 of Candidatus Altimarinota bacterium. GTDB lineage: Bacteria > Patescibacteriota > Gracilibacteria > UBA1369 > UBA1369 > PALSA-1335. The sequence goes on along the minus strand of JAYRRV010000060.1, from coordinate 5,389 downwards.
TGGATTTCCGTCGACACCTACAAGTCTTCCGTGGCAAAGGCCGCGCTGGAGGCCGGCGCGGATATGATCAATGATGTTACCGCGCTGCGGGGTGACTCGTCCATGGGAGCGGTGTTGGCTGAATATGATCTTCCTGTGGTGCTGATGTATTCCAAGGACCCGACTCCGCGCACTACCAGGGATGAGGTTCATTATGACGATGTGGTCCGGACCGTGAAAGATTTTTTCTCTGAACGGATCGGGTTCGCCGAAAGTGCCGGAATTGCCCGTGAAAGACTGATCCTTGATCCCGGAATGGGGGCTTTTGTGAGCGCGGATCCCAGGTACAGCCTTCAGCTGCTCCACCGGCTGCGGGAGTTCTTGAGTTTTGATCTTCCGGTGCTGGTCGGTCCGTCCAGGAAATCTTTCATCGGTCAGGTGCTGGATGTTCCTTTGAACCGCCGTCTGGAGGGAACACTGGCCGCTTGCGCTGCGGCCGTGATGAACGGGGCTTCCATTTTGCGCGTTCATGATGTACAAGAGACGCGGCGTACCGTGGATATGGTCCACGCCATTATGACCTCATAATATCGCTATGTTTGTCACCAAGGAGTTCACCTTCGATTCGGCACATTTCCTTACCAACTACTATGGCAAGTGCGAGCGCGTCCACGGCCATACGTTCCGGCTACAGGTCACCGTGGAGGGAAAAGTTCAGAGCAATGGACTGGTCATAGATTTCGTGGTACTCAAGCGAATCGTCAAGAAACAGATCCTGGACAGACTGGATCATCTTTTGCTCAACGATGTGATCGAAAACCCTTCGGCCGAACGGGTTGTCGTCTGGATGTGGAATCAGCTCAAGGATTTACGGAAGCTTCTTGAAGCTGAACTTGATGATCCGAATCTTGGGGATGACCTGAAGTCGTATTTTGACAAAAAAAACGCCGACAAAGGTTTGGAGCCTTTTTCATTCGACAGCGCCCTGCGTCTGCATGAGATCAAACTTTGGGAAACATCGGGGAGTTTTGTGACCTACCGCGGGGACTGATTATTTGATGCCAATGATCGAGCGTGTTTTTCTCAGTTTGGGTTCGAATCTCGGTGACAGGGGCGCCAATCTACAGAAGGCCCTTGTCGATCTGGAATTGTGGGGTGTCTCGGTATTTCGAAGTTCTTCAATGTATGTGACCGATCCCTTCGGCAAAAAGGATCAGCCCGATTTTTACAATCTTGCCGTGGAGGTCACAACGGACCGTTCTCCCGAAGACCTTTTGACAGCTATTCACGCCATCGAAAGAAGTTTTGGTCGTGAGAGGAAAGAAAAATGGGGTCCGCGAACGATCGACATAGATATTCTTTTTTACGGGGACAAGGTTATGGATGATCCGGCTTTGACGATTCCTCATCCGCATCTTGCGGCGAGGAAATTTGTACTGGTTCCTCTTCATGAAATTGCTTCAAAATTTGTCCATCCCATCCTCAAAAAAACCGTGGAAGTGCTCTTGAATGAGTGCAAAGATGAAGGTACAGTTTCTTTGTTATCGTCCATTTTTTGAATGATCTCAGCTGTATGCACTTATGGAAACTTTTCGCGACCATTTGAAGTTTTTGCGCAGGAAATCCATCGAACTTAGGATCGACCTTTTGCGCGCCACCAATAAATCACAGTTCGGGCACAGCGGGAGTTCGCTTTCCGCCGTGGATATTCTTGTCGCGTTATATTACGGCAAGTTCCATGACCGTCCGGTGATGCAGTTTGATCCGCAGAAACCCGGATGGGACGGGCAGGACTATTTCATCCTGTCCAAGGGGCATGCGTGCCCCGCGCTCTATGCTGTTTTGGCCGATACGGGGTTTTTCCCGAAGGAGGAACTCAACCATCTTTTCCAGATGAACAGCCTTCTTCAGGGGCACCCCGTGAAAAAGATTCCGGGGGTGGTTTTGAACGCCGGCTCGCTGGCCCACGGGCTATCCGGAGCGCTCGGGCTTGCCATGGCCTTGAAGGCCGAACGACAGTACAACCGTGTTTTTTGTCTTCTGGGCGACGGTGAACTGCAGGAAGGGCAGGTGTGGGAGGCTGCCATGGCCGCGGCCCATTATAAGCTCGATAACCTCGTGCTGATCATTGACGACAACGGTCTTCAAATAGAGGGGCCGACCCGTTCGGTTATGAATGTGGATCCTATTGTGGATAAGTTTGAATCTTTCGGCTGGAAAACCGTTCCGGTGCGCGACGGCCACAATTTTGAGGAGCTGCTTTCCGCCCTGGAGAGGGCCATTGAAGTTCAGCGAAGGCCTTCGGTTATCATCGCCCATACCGTGAAAGGCAAAGGGGTGAGTTTTGCCGAAAACAAGTCTTTTTACCACGGTGTCCCGTTGAGCGACGAGGAGATGGCGGTTGCCATCCCCGTTCTTGAGCAGGAACTGGCTTTACTGGATTTATAATCTGCCGTATGGTTTTTGGCCCTTTTTTATTTTATGCCATCCTGAAAACGTTGTTCTTTTCACCGTTTTTGGTGGAAGGCGACTCCATGCTTCCCACGTTGCAGAGCGGGGAGATCTTTCTGGTTGACCGTATGACGTACCGGGTGCAGGATCCGGCCCGTCACGACGTCGTGGTGTTTTCCCTGGATGAGGATCCCGGGTATTTTTATGTCAAAAGGATTCTCGGCCTGCCGGGGGATCGTATCCATCTGGAGAAGGACGGAGTGTATCTTCTTGATCCCCAGAGCGGAGTCCGCCGGAAGATCGGCGAGCCGTATGTGATGCCGACCAAACTCACAAATGAGCGGTTTTTGTCCGATGAAAACGAACTGGGCCAGGATTTTACCGTTCCCGACGGAAAATATTTTGTTCTGGGGGACAACCGCGAACACAGCAGGGACTCAAGGTTTTTTCAGCATCCGTTTATTCCCAGGGAACACATCGTCGGAAAATTCGGTTTTGAAATTTAACGCTTAAACATATGAAGCATTTACGAACTTTCCTTGGCATTTTTCTTCTTTGTACTTATGCTGGTTGCGTCGTCAGCAGCCCCTCATCTTCGACTTTGTCGTATATATCTTCGTCACAACAAACGGGAGTTGATTCTTCCCCATCAATAAATGGCGGGAAGGAGCAGAAGCTTCCGGCGAAAAAATTGTCCGTTAAAACCGCTGACGGGAGCGCTTCGTTCCGGGTGCAGGTTGCCGAGACTTTTAAGCAAAGGGAAGTCGGTTTGATGTTCAGGGAATATATGGGAAACGATGAAGGGATGGTTTTTCTTTTTGAACGGGAAGAGCCGCTGAATTTCTGGATGAAGAATACGCTTATTCCCCTGGATATGGTTTTCATGGACAAAGACTGGAAGGTTGTTTCGATTCAGAAGCAAGCCCAGCCCTGTAAGGCTGATCCGTGCGTTTTGTATCCATCGGGAGAAAATGCCAAATATGTGCTTGAAATAAACGGCGGTTTGAGCGATAAACTGGGGATACAGAAAGGGGCAACGGTCAGACTGGAATCTTAACGGTGAATTTTTATGGCTTTGGGACTTTTTAACAAGCCGGTGTACGATGAAATTGCTTCAACGGCAAAGGCTTTCGGCGATGCCATGATCAAGCTGGCCGCCAGGTACAAGAACGTGGTGGTTCTGGATGCCAATGCGGGAAGGTTTTTGAATCTCGGCGGTTTTGCCAGGGCTTTCCCGGACAGATACTTCAATTTCGGCAACGCCGAGTCCAACATGATCGGTGCCGCCGCCGGGTTTACCGTCCGCGGCAAAATTCCTTTTCTGTGTTCTTTTTCCATGTTCATCACCGGTCGTTCGTGGGAACAGATCCGCAATGCCGTGGCGTATCCGCATTTGAACGTGAAGTTTGTGGGTGCTTTCAGCGGTATTTTGTGCGGAGAGGACGGGGCAACCTACCAGGCACTAGAGGATGTCGCTCTTATGCGAACTCTCCCGAACATGAAGGTGGCGTGCCCGGCCGACGGAGTTCAGACCAAACAGATGCTTGAAACCATGATGAACGATTACGGACCCACCTATTTGAGGCTGGCGAACACGCCGACGGTCAATATTTACGATGACGCGCGTGTATTTGAATTCGGCCGCTCCGACGTTTACAAGCCGGGCACCGATGTGTGTATTTTTTCGTACGGCGACACCCTGCATTCGGCTCTTCGTGCCGCGGAGATGCTGGAACGCGACGGTGTTTCCACGATGGTGGTGAACCTTGCCTCCATCAAACCGCTTGATGAGGCTTTGGTCATTGAGTGTGCCAAGCAGACACAAAAAATTGTCACGGTTGAGGATCATCAAATTACCGGCGGTTTGGGGTCCGCCGTCAGTGAAGTTCTGAGCTCCGTCTATCCCGCCAAGGTTGTCCGCGTGGGAATGGACGGGTTCGGGGAGTCCGGCAAGTCGGAAGATCTCTACCGCAAATACCGTTTTGATGCGGCGGGGATTTATGAGCAGGTGAAGGCACTGTTTTAAGTCTTCAGTCTGCGACGGATTTTATCCCTGACGGTTCCGGTAATCATTGTTTTTTCGTCGATCGGGTCTTCTTCGTTCCGTTCCGGGAATTTAAATGTTTCCAGACTTTCGTCCAATAGTGCGGCCGCCGATTCAAAATCGCGGGATCCCGGCTTGAGTTCCTTTCTTTTTGAAAAGCCGCCCCGGATCCTGTGGATGTCGAGTGTTTTGTGCGGGGTTCGGTCGCCTTCATTTCTTTCGGTTTCAATTTTCGTGATTTCACCGGCCCGATTGATGAAGAAACGCAGTCTTGTTTTTTCTCTTTCCAGTTCAATGGTGATGATTCCCGGATTCCGGACAGCATCTTCCTTTTGTTCAACGGACAGGAGTCCGTGTTTTGTCACATTGCTGACCAGTGAATGACTTGACCGGGTTCCTTTTTTTTGAATTTCCCCGATGGTTCGTGTCCTTTTTCCCTGGTCACCATTAATGCTTGTTTCCGGATCCGGTGTGAGTTCTTCCGCGGTCTGTATTTCTTGTACGATGGATTCGATTTCGGAATGACTGAGTTTTTTGTTGGAGGATTCCATTCCATAGTACCCCCTCAGGGATATTCCGGCATCGTTTTGGATCAGGATAATAGTTATCGGTTTTCGGCTGTCTCCGATAACCAAGGTGTAGTGAGTTTCGGCGTTTTCGTTCACGGAGATGTGTCCGAATCCGTAATGGATCGACGCCACATATTTGCTTTCGTGCGGTTTTTGCTTGCCGCTGAAAATTTCCTGAAACCGTTCAAGGATTTTTTCCTCAGCGGGGGTCTCCGGGGTGCGGTATGGGGAATCGATCATCTGGTTATTTTTGTTTTTTCTTTTTCTCCAGGTGCGGCTTGCAGATCATTCCTTCCGGCATTTCCACGAGTTCGAACGGGCGGGTCCAGTTCCATTTCTCTACTTC
>JAYRRV010000059.1:0-4670 GCA_041909955.1 Candidatus Altimarinota bacterium | reverse complement strand
TTCAACAAACTGAGTATAGGTATCGGCGACATCCGCGGCGGTGACATTTTCCTTCCGCTGAATGCGCTGGTCGAGTTGTTCAAGAAGGTTTTCGGCCATAAAGAGTGCGTAACCATTGGAGTGAGCCAGTCACTATGGTTTCAAATAGTCCGGTGTTTTTTCGTCAGTAGGCTGGAACCACACCGTTCCATCCGCGCGATACTTCATCCGGATGGTCACCTGTTTTTGGCCATTTGAGAACAGCACATCTCTGTGTGCGAACCAGTATTCCGGCTTAAGAGAAGCTTTGAAGTCGGGATATTTCGCAACTTTTGCCAGAAGATCCGCAGGCATTGCTCCTCCCTTCCAGCCGGCACGAATCGCCTGCATAACCTCTGCGCCGGTGGTTTTATCATTAAAATTGACACCGTTCGTAAGCCGGGCCAGTTCAGCATTAAATTTCGAAATATAAGAACCGACCTGCTTCTCAACATCTTCCTTGGTTTCCTCTTTTTTCTCAGGCTGTTTTTCCTTCATATTTTTCCTCACCCATTCTTCATTGATCGCCGTTGCGTCCAGAGCATAGGTTTCAGGTGGTGTTAAGGAAAGACTGACGCCCGAGGCATCCTTGTAACTGACGGGAACGGTGATTTTACTGCAGTCATATTTGCCCTTGAGAGCACCTGCGGCAGCTTCAAGCGCACCCTTAATCTCTTTGACCAGATCCGCGGCCGGTTTATCAAACTCGACTCCGGAATATTTTGCCAGAACCCCGGTGACCGTTGTTTTCAACACACCAAGAAGTTTATCGGCATCCATAGTTTCCTTAGTCTCCTTTGGGGCCGGTTTATCCTTGTCGCCCGGAGTTGGAGCCGGACCTGGTTTAGGCCCGCCACCGCCCACAATAAGTGTCCCTACGCCAGGACCCGGTTTAGGTCCACCGCCGCTACCACTTCCGCCTGCTCCACCGGCACCAGGTGCTGGTTTTTTCGCCGCGGCTTTAGCCTGTGCAGCCTTCGCTTCTGCCTCGGCAATATAAGCGCTGTAGGTATCGTAAGCCTCTTTGGTATAGGCAATCGGAGGACGTTTTGCCGCGTCGGCGCCGGCATATAAAGCTACAACCTGGTCTGCCAGAACGCCCGCACGTTTTGATTCCGCAGCATCGGTGATGGCGGCCAAAGCGTCCTTGACCTTTTGGTCGTCGTCTTTATATCCAAGAGCTTTTGCCATCGCCTTGATGTAAGCATCGGACTTTTTCTTATCCTTGGCGGTGTCCGCGATCTTTACGGTGAGGGTGTACTGTTCCGCGACGGTTTGGAACCGGTCTTCAGGAGCTTTGCCATCCACAAAGTGCGCGGTAAAATCCTGGGCCTGTGCCAATATTTTCAACCGGTCTTCAGGAGTTTTTGCCTTGCCAAGAGCGGCGGCCAGTTCTTTCTGTTTGTCTTCATAGGCCTTCTTGTTGGCATCGGTAATCTTGTCTTTTGGAACAGAGCCAAAAATGGCCGTCAAAGATTTTTCTGAATTTGGTTTGTCCAGTTTATCGGCCTGCCCGTATTTGTCGAGGAAGTCCTTATTACCCGCCAATGTTTGCTCCTTGAGCTGAGGAGCTTTTTCTTTTTCAAATGTCGCAGGATACAAAATCTTTTCCCACGCCCCTCGATACATCGAAGATTGGAGCTCATCGATCTGCTTCTGGGTGTTTTTCTTTTTCTGCGGGTCGGTTTCAATCGGGAGATTGAGCTTGTATGCTTCCAGTCTACGAACAGCATCCTTAGTCTCTTCCACCTTTGCGTACTCGTCCAGCTTCTCCTTCACCTGTTTTTTATAGGCATCAAGGAGTTCCGGTTTATCCTTAAAACGCTGTTCAGCCTGATAAAGAAGCCCGGCGGCATAACCCTGGGTCATATCCCCGAGTTTCTTGCCGTCTTCTCCGAAAAACTCTTTGCGGTCTTCGATAAACTTTTTGAGATTCTTTTTGAAATCCACCTCTTCGAGTTTTGCCGGATCCATATTGAGTCCATTTTGATCCTTCATGGCATCTTCAGCGAGTTTGCGCATTTTATCCGGATCGGTTTCTCCACCAATAGCCCCAAGGAGAATACCGCGCAAATAATCGCGCTCCTTGGTCTTTTCCGCAGGGATTTTTGAAAGCATGTCATCAACCTCACGCTCCTGTGGGTGATCCTTATACTTCTCCTTTTCCTTGGCCAGGAAGGTGACAAAGAAAAGGTCGGGAGTCTGGAATCCTGTTCGGACGGCGGACGAATACATGTCAACAAGCCCTGGGACTTTCATCCCCCACGTGATCACTTCAGGCATTGTTGTTGGCGGAGTGAGGACCTTATTGATGCCCGTTTGGAGATTATTCATCAGGTCTCCGCCTCCCTCAAGAGAGCTTTGCTGCTTAATATAGTCGCGGTATTCCTGACGTACCCGTGCGGAATAATCTTTATTTCCATCCTTGAACTCCTTGGAATCGGCAGACAGTTGCAGTCCGGACAAATAGCCCTTCATATTCGATTTAAATCGCTCAAGTCCCATCGAGCGGGCCTTTTCAATCGCCTCGAAATCCGAAGCCTTATCCATTTTAAGCTTGTCGAAGGTATCTCCGTAACCATCCAGCTTCTTGCTCCTCAGGTAGGCCTCAAGGTCAGCCGGAGTCAGACTGGCAATACTGTTCTCATCCTTGCCAAGGTCCGTCATCATCTGCTTAACCATAGCATCACGTTTTTTTGGATCCGTTTCTCCACGAAGAATTCCGTCAAGGACAGCCTTCAATTTATTCTTTGCATCCCCGCTTTCAATTTTATCCAAAAGCTCGGGGGCACCACCGGCTTCGGCATACTTTTTAAGTCCCATGCGGTGCAGTGTATTCTGGGCAGCCCATTCAGTAGGAGTCATGAGGGCAACAGCTGCCTTATCCTTTTCTGCCCAGTTTTTATTTGCTTTAATTTTTTCACCTTCGGCCTTCAAGTACTCCATATAAGCGGCATAGGCGGCCTTTCCTGCCTCGGAGTCTCCGAACGCGCGCCCGGCCACATACACAAGCCCGTACATTCTTCCGCTGACGGTTGAACTGGCACCCTCAGTCAGCTTCGCATCGTCGGCGGTTTTAAAGGTACCTTCGCCAAAGACGTCATTCATGCTTTTTCTGTCCATATTGTCTCCGACACCCTCCGATTTTCTCTCCATCTGTCGTGCAAGAACCTCAGCCGCAGCCTTTCCTTCTTCAATGTAAACGATTTTGAGCATCTGGGTGATTCTGTCCATATTGTTACCCGGCCCTTCAGACCCGGTATCAATTTCCCCTATGGCTCTTTTCAATTCTCCCTTGCCAACGGCATCATCCACGGATGCCCGGTTTGCCTGGGTCAGTTTAACCCCCATACTTTCCGAAAAAGCCTTGGCATTTTCGGTGCGCTTCTGCTGGGCGGCGTCGTAATTCGTCTTGAGTTTTTTAAGGGCTTCCGTTTTGGCCGTACTCAATGCCTTGTCCAGATCTTCATCCGACGGGAAATTCTTTTTATCTTCCTCTCTCGCCTTTTCGCGGGCAGCCTTGACCTTGTCCTTTTCCGACTTGCTGAATGTATCCATGGCCTTTGAAGCCCTTCCTTCCACGGTCGCGTATTGCTCCATGGCTTTGGTTTCATCATCCATGTTCGGCTTTTCCGATTCGACATTCATGGTTTCCATCTGCTTCTGGTAGTCCTCGGCGGAATACTGGAATACAAAACGGCTCATCCCGAGCAATGTTGAAAACGACTGAAACCGGGTGTGTGTAATGTGTTTTTTCATAGGGGTGGTGTTAGTTTTTGTTTAAATTATTTAATTTTTTTCAGCATGGCCTCCGCCTTTTTGTGCTCACTCTTCTCCGTCTTAGCGATCCTCTTTTTCAGCGGAGCCTGAACGAATTTTTTCTCGATGCTCGTGGCGCTTGCCTTAAAATCATCGATGATGCGGTTTTTGGTCATCACAAAATCCCTGACAATCTTTTCATCTGCGACCTGTTCCTGGAGCAGAACGTCATAGAGTTCCGCCAGGAGAAACTCATTCTTTTCCTCCAGCGCCGTGCGGACCTGTTCCACCTCCATTTCGGACATGTACTGGCGGGCCCGGGACCTTTGGAAAGCCTCACGGAAATTTGCGAGGGAAAACGCTTTCGCGCTTTGTATTGATGTTGTAGCCATAATTTTGGTTTTAAGAGAATTTAAGTTATTTAAATATCACATAATAATAGCATAAAACGGGCAATAAAACAACACCCGCGCAAAGAATAACTGGGGAAAGATTCAGCTGATATGAAAATCCGGCAATACCACCCGGTGTATTTTATTTCTTTCCGTGTTTTTTTGCCGAGGCCTCCTCTTTTTTCAACTGCAAAGTTGCCGCGTCCATCAGATGGTCGATGTACAGGTGCGCGTCAATATGATCCACCTCGTGCTGGACGATCTTCGCGTTAAAACCGCTGAGCTTGAGCACATTTTCACGGCCCTTCAGGTCCTGATACTTCACCGTAAGGGAATAGTGCCGGGCAATCGAGTCATACTCCTTCGGAAGACTCAGGCAGCCCTCCTCATGCAGGTCCATTTCCTGGGATCTGTGGGTAATCACGGGATTGATCATGGGAACAATCAGTTCATGGTTGGTGTCATGGTTAAATCTGCACACCACCACCCGTTCGTTCACGC
>JAYRRV010000058.1:0-10202 GCA_041909955.1 Candidatus Altimarinota bacterium | reverse complement strand
CGATCTCCACCGGAAGCCAAACCTCAAATCTTCCAATCCCCTCGGACATTCCCATTGTCCCAAGCATCACTCAGGAAACGACAACGACAACCGACCAACCCACAACATTGGTATGTGACCAGGACAGATGCGCAGCCACCGTTCAAAAAACCATGGGGAATGAAATTATCGTCATGACGATACTCTTCCTGGGATCCGGCGTCGGCGGGCTCTTATGGGTACTTGCGCTGATTATGATGAAAAAGGGAGCCGTGGAGCGCGAATCCCGAAGAATGGAGCGCAGAAACCGCCAACACATGCAGTCCATTATGACAAATCAAAAAACGAAGGTCTACAACGCGTACATTGACACCGTGATGGCCCTTGTGGACAAAATCCAGCATAAAAAACCTTTCGGTCCGGGCGAAATGAAAAGTTTCCAGGAAAGTTCAGTATTCATCAACATGCACGGATCAAAACACATGCGGGCCATGAACGAACATATCGCTTCCCTGATCAATACAGGGAAATCGCTGGCAACCGCGGACCACGCGCACCTCAAGACGGAGCTCAGTAAAACAATCCGCGCCGATCTTATCTGATGAGCAGCCCAACCTTTGGAATCAATATTCGCCTCCGGAAAAAGTTTTGCGCGCTTTTTTAATGTCGCTGCGCTTATGCTTCGCCACCAGCATCTTTTCCTTCGCCCGCTTTGAACGTTTCTGTTTCTGCTTTTTGAGTTTAAAAATTTTCTTGGCTCGCTCGGACCTGGCTCCCATGACCTTCTCCTCTATCTTCAAAAGAAGAAGCTTGTAGGCCGAAAGCCTGTTTTTGCTTTGCTCCCGGTGTTTCTGGCAACGGACTTCAATGCCCGTGGGAATATGTTTCAGCAGGACGCAGCTCGACGTTTTATTGATTTTTTGACCGCCTTTGCCGCTCCCCCGCACAAAATGTTCGACAATATCCCAGGGGAACACCTTCAGCTCCTCTGCCTTCAATAAAAAATGCGGCGGCAGTTCGATCGGAAAATTCATGGTCCCATTGTAAGCGCTTCACTGCGACAATTCAAATCCGGGAATCATGCAATTTTTTGAAGAGCATCACCCCTCAGAAAACGATGATAAACAGCATCTCCCCCGGAATTGGTCTGCCTCATTTTTTCAATAACCAGCAGAAGCGCCGACAAATGGGACTCAAGGGCTTCCCTGGTAAAAGTACCCTGACTGAGCATCGCCTGGGTCTGCCCCACATGCTTCCGAACGAGTTGATCAAGCTCATCACCGAATGGCATCGCATGGTGAACAAGCTGATAATAAAACCGCACGCCATACCCCCGATAAAGATTCACGCACAGTCCCACAAGCATCTCATGGGAAACATCGGGGTGATCGGCTTGGTAATCCTCAACGGCATGCAAAAGAGCATCCATATCGGTGCCTAACGAAAGAAGCAAAAACGTTTCCTCGGGAAGATCCATGTACAACAACCTTTGTTTTAAAGTGAATTTCTCAGCAACCTCAAGATGAACATTGGGAGTAACAGCCTCCCCGTGGACATCAAGGTTTACAGCGGGAGTAACCGCTTCATCAACGGCACCGTGCATATCCTGAATAATATACGTCACCCCCGACTTTGGCCTCCTGGGGCGATAGAAATCATCCCAATCCAGCTCAAGCGGAGTAACAACATCCCTGCTCATCTCAACTTCCATACTCATGGGCTGGGTCAAATCATCATCTTCAAAAACCAGTTCCAGAACAGGTCTTGGTCCCCGGGGGAACTGGGACCGTTTTTTAAGCCCGTCCGAAAGAAAAGTCAGAAGCTTTTGCATCCCACGGACATCCACCCCCTCCTCCAGTTTTTTCATGTCCTCATCAGACACAAAATAATCACACAGGAAAGGCAACAAATACGAAGCATCATGATCTTCGGAATCAAGTTCAACGGTATCCAGCACAGCCTCTTCGATACTCCCAGCCCCTAAACGGTTCGCCATAATACATTCATATTAAAAAATCGGCCAAGATGGTAATTGAATTCACCCCTAGCGTCCACCCCCAAATAAACATTCCACTAACAACCGCTGCGGGCCGCAACCCTTTCGCATGCCAGCAGAAGATACATGAGTTTGTGAAGATCACGAAACGCCCTTTCAAAAGAAAGAGTTCCGTGGGGATACTTTTCGAGAAAAACCCGTACGCTACCGTCTAAGTCGTGGGAAAAATCTTGATCGTCAGAGTCGTTCGAAGCCCTCAAACTATGAATCAAGGAAGCCACGAACATTCTGTAATACTGGTATGTCCGGCCGCCAGAGTCACCCGGCAATGAAACTGACGACAACCCCATTTGAGTCCAAAGCTCGCGAACCTTCTCCTGTACCGCCCCCGGCTTCCTGATCCTTTGAACCTCAAGATCGTCAAAAAGGGCAACTTTCACGCTTGCCAGTGTCTCAAGCCTGAAAAGCGGAATAACTTTTGCCAGGGGACGGACATCCTTGTCGCATTCTCGTCCCTCGTCCGGAGCAACCGGCGCGGTCCGAACCCCGCGAATGTGTGAGCATTCATCCTCTTTCATCTGAACCTCGGGAGCCTCATCGGACGCTGGAGAGACAGTGGTATTCAAATCCATACCGGAATTTTAACAGAATTCTCTGGCAATGCTAATCGCCCGTAACTACTGCGTCTCTTTTTGATACCGGCGAATGCGACCGATTAAAGTTTCTTTCAAACTTGTTCTTGCGCGCCCGTAAAGAGTTTGCGGATCATAAGGATCCAAAGGGTTTCCCTCAAGACTCAGCCGGTTCGCATCAAGAATTTTCACGGTACAGTCACCGTTGGTTCTCACCTGCGACATGACCTTCTTCTCAACCGCTTCCGGAAGTACACTCAGCATATCCAAAACCACCAGCACCTTGCCGTAATCCAGCGAAGGATACTTTGAGGCAGCACGCTCTATTGCTGCATTCAACTGTCGGCACCAACCTTGACGATTCTCGGTGTGGGCAATCGCCCCGGACTTACTGCGCGTTCCCTCGAAAAAGAACAGCACGTTATCCCCCTCTGCCAAAGCCTCGACAATATCTTTCCCGATCCTTTGAATTTCAACCGCCCTCTTTGCATCATTCTTCAGCTCCGCCCGATGCACCAAAATTGGATCCCGGCTTTCGATAGTTTTTCCCACAATCGGCAAATGCACCAGTTCGTCCTTCATCACGTATCGGAAATTCCGCACTCCGCCTCTACGAAGAAGTTCGGCCAGAACATAGGTTTCAAGTCCCCCTCCCTGGTGGGTGGACATCAACAGTTGAGGCTTCTCAGCCAACGCTTGAGTACTCAGCTCCGACTCAACCTGGACATTGACGCCAAGGGTCTGCAAATCCCGAATAAATCCTGCCTCCGACCCCATAATCAACCGGTTCATTTCACGGGGGTCCGCACCGTCAAAAAGATGGGCCCGCAGGGTGGCATCAACCCAGCCCTTGATCAATGCCCGCTTAAAACCGATATTGCCCTTCACGCGGTCAACCAGCCCCCTCTGATCAAGGTGGGCATGAATCATCCTGTACAAATCGGGTATATCAAGCTTCTGCAAGTGCTCCAGGGTTATTCCCTTGAAAGCATCGGGCCCTAAAATGATGTCGCGAAGATCATCTTGTTGCTGTTGTTCCGCAAAATTGCCTTCCGGTCGTCGTCCTCCCATAGAGAAAAAATAAGAGAAAAGGCCGCCATTATAGGAACGACACATCAGACCGTCAAGATCTTCTGATGCGGAGCTTGACCGGATAAAAACCGTTCGGTATGTTAAAACATCATTAAGATTTTATAAGTCATCGATAATGCAAAAACCTCCCTCATACAGACACGAGCCCAAGGTAATCATCAACGCCCCTCGTTCACGGAATTCCGAGCCGACCATCGTCAATATGCCCATTCCGGCAGAACAACGCTCGGCAATGAATAAAACAAGGATCGCCATCGGGGTGGCCATGGGGGCAATGGCTATTGGAACCGGAGTAATTCTGGCAAAAGACTTGACCGGCGGAATGGATAAAAAAACCGCGGCCCCGAGCGCCGAAGCGGTCGGGTCAGAAACGGCGCCGGAAACCCCTCCGGCCAATATACTGGTCGCCACGGCCGCCCCGTCGGTGGAAGATTCCAGTGAAGATCCTGAAGAAAACCTCATCCCCACGGCGACTGCCCTAGCGGCGCCGGACCTTGCGAAACCCGCATCCGCAATGCCGGTAAGTCCGACGGCCACGGCAAAAACCTGGACGGCTCCAAAACCGCAACCTCTTCCAAAATCCGGGATCATCAGGGAAGTCCCGTTTTGATTACGCCCAAACAAAAGAATTGGTGGAGATGCCGGGAATTGAACCCGGGTCCAAAAATGTCTATCTCAAACGCCTACAATCATAGCCCCGTTTGAATTGTCGGCTGAATGAATAGAAATGGAGCGAAAAACTCACTCAGCTTAACCTTTAAGATTTTCGTCCCCGCAGCAAGGTGAAGCGGAGCTTAGCCTACTAATGACATCCAGCCCCCTCAATAGACATCGGAAGGTGAATGACGTTCCGCACAAAGGCGTAACGGATTTAAGCAGCAAATGCAAAAGCCGGAGCCTTTACGGATGCAGCTTCGCCGCGGATGGCGTTAGCCAACTTAGCGAGAAGTTTAGAGTTTGCACTCTGATTGCGCTGGACGGATCTAAGGGGAGACAGCGCGATCCCCTGATTGCAGTTTGTGAAAGAACAGTTTTTGTCGAAAGCCTTACATCCCCACGGAATACAAAAATAACACAAAAGTAGCCACTCGGCAAGCACCGCCTCCATCTAACCTATTTCTTATCCGCGGTCACGGGAGAGTTCAAATCCATCGCATTCGCATGAACATCCATACCAAACTGTTTGTTGGTATCAACGACCTCCCAGTTCCAACGGATTTCCCCGTTCACCTTCTGAAGGGTAAAGAAAACATCCGACCGGGAACTCTGGTTCATGGTTGCCCGGATGTCTCTCAGAACCGCGGTATTCGTAAAGATGTTGGAAACAAAGTCCCTCAGCTTTCTGGCCGGAAAATTAAAAGCTTCAGTCCCAGACCTTGCCTCGCTCAAAGGAACGATTTTTGACTGAATTGTTTGGGTCTTCAAATCAACACAATCCGCAGTCAATGCCAGTCCAGGTTTATTTGCGGATATAAACTCAAACGAACATCTTGGTGAGGGGAAACCCACCTCCAGATAGGAAAACACCGCATTACGGTCCCATTCCAGCGCCTTACCGAACGTTTGTTGCAAATTGTCGTTAATGTACGCCGCACCCGAAAAATTATCAGCATGAAGCCAACGATTAAACTTCAAGAGCCCGCCGATGGCCGGTTCAATGCTCGTTGCCGCCAAAACAGCGGTCGCCTGCGAAAAAAACAAAACGCCTAAAACGAAGAGTGATAACTTTTTCATTGAACAAAAGTTAAAGAGTAATCCGGGCCTATTATAGCAACTATTTGGCGACGCGTTCAACATACTCGCCGGTATCCGTATTCACGCGGATGACATCGCCCTCCCTGATGAACAACGGAGCGGAAACCTTTGCCCCGGTCGCGATGGTGACGTGTTTGGTTCCGCCGGTAGCCGTATCTCCTTTTTCACCAGGAGGAGCATCGGTAACCTCGAACTCCATCTTTGGAGGAAGCTGAATCGTAAAGGGCAGTCCGTCAATGTACACACAGGTCACTTCCGTCCCGTCCATCATATAGTCCTTCATGTCGCCAATGTTGTCGGCCGAAATGGAGATCTGCTCAAAGTTCGTGTTGTCCATGAAATAAAAATCTTTCCCATCATTATAGAGATACTGACACTTACGATACTCAACCTCGGCCCCGTCAATATTTTCACCACTCTTAAAAGTGACTTCAATGACTTTCTGGGACTTTGCGTTCTTGATCTTTGTGCGGGTAAAAGCGGTGCCCTTTCCCGGATTTACGAACTGATATCCGACGATAATGTAGGTGTCGCCGTTATATTTGATAGGAAGGCCCTTCTTGAAGTCTGAGGTCAGCATAGCGGTAAAAAAATAAATTTATAAATCTCTATGGGGGAAATACAGCAGGTCGCGGATATCCGTAACGCCTGTGAGGAGCATAACCAACCGGTCCACTCCAAGAGCAATGCCTCCCGAAGGCGGCATGCCGAATTCTAATGCACGAATAAAGCTTTGGTCAACGGGATAATCCTCTTTACCCATCTTCCGCCTTTCATTCCTTTCAGCCTCAAGGCGAGCCTGCTGCTCAGCCGGGTCATTCAGCTCTGTAAAAGCATTACACAGTTCCATACCTGCAATGTACACCTCAAACCGCTCGGCATACCGTGGATCATGCTCGCATTTTTTCGAAAGTGCGGCCATGCGGACCGGATACTCATAAACGATCGTGGGCTGCTGAACACCCAGATTCGGTTCGATAACATTCAGGAAAACCATGAAGAAAAGGTCCTCATAGGAAGTTTCTGCGGTCACTTTATACCCCTGATCCTGTAGCGTCTTGCGGAACCTGTTCTCATCCTCAAAATCTTCATAACCGATATGGGCATACTTCTTGAAAAGATCCCTGACCTTCATTTTTTCCCACGGGGCGGAAACATTAACCCGATGGGAAGCAAAGGTGATCCAGTGATCATCAAAAAGAGTCCTTGCAAGCGAACCCACCAGTTCTTCCGTATCTTTCATAATATCCTCGTAAGAAGCAAACGCCCGGTACCATTCCAAGATCGTAAATTCAGGATTATGAAGGGTGCTTTCATGCTCCTTGTTGCGGAAACTTTTCGTGATCTGAAAAATTTTCTCGTGCCCGGCTACCAAAAGTTTTTTCATGGCGTATTCCGGCGAAGTTATCAAATGCATGCGCTCGCTTTTCGCCGGCTCGCCCTGCAGAGGCAGTCCGGTAAACGTGGTCTGGAAAACGTCCAGATAGGGCTCCATTCCCGGAAGCCTGACCATCGATGGAGTTTCAACCTCCAAAAAACCTTTATCCCAAAAGAAATCGCGGATGGCCTTTACGACCCTTGCGCGTTCCTTCATAAGCTCTTTGAGCCGTAGATCGATGACCATCTTCAAATAATTGGGGTACTCACGGCGGATATAAAAATCGCCCATGCACTCAACAAGTACACC
Organism: Candidatus Altimarinota bacterium; assembly: GCA_041909955.1. GTDB lineage: Bacteria > Patescibacteriota > Gracilibacteria > UBA1369 > UBA1369 > PALSA-1335. The sequence goes on along the minus strand of JAYRRV010000058.1, from coordinate 3,061 downwards.
AAGTTTTTTAGCGCCGTAAACCGTTGAAGCTTCCCTGCCCTTTAAAAATTTTTTCTCGGCCTTCAGTTGAACCTCAACAATACTTCCGATCTTAAATTCAACACCGCCTAAGTTCAAAACCTCATTGGTAATCGTCAAATCATCGCTGATAATTTCAATCCTCCCGCTTTCATCCTGAAGAACGAACCCGTTGTCCAAAACCCCCACGGCTCTTCCGGCTACCCAACAATTTTTTAGTACTTCCTCCTGTTCAAAAGTCCGGATAGCCTCAAGAATACTGTGATTTCTCTTTGTGCGCGCAGGGAATGGTGACACGGTTTTCAACATTAAGATTTTTTCGGAGAGGACTTTTCATCAACTTTTATACTTCCGGCTAACCATTCTAAACAACTTTTCAACATATCAACCCACTGGGTGGTCAGATCTTCAATCTTGATCCGCAGTTTATTGCCGCTGATCATCCACTTGGGGTTATGCTCCAGAAGATTCATGATATTTTCGGGTTTCACCTTGTTGGACATCAACAACACGAGCTCCTTGCCCTTGCTCAGATACACGCTTTCCGCCTTCACTTGGGCTACCCCCGCTTTCTTTGCCAGTATTTTCAACTCGATGACGTGGAAGAAGTTGGACACTTCCTTGGGGAGTTTCCCATAATCTTCCACCAGTTCATCACGAATTTCCTCCAGGTACTCCATGTTGTCCACCGACGAAAGTTTTTGATACACGTTGATTTTCTCTTTGGCGCTCACGATATAGCTGTCAGGGATATAGGACGTCAGCGGAAGCTCTATCGTGACGTCTTCAGGACCTTCTTCTCCTCCGGCCTGCAACTTTCCGGCCTTGAGATCTTCCACCGCCTTGTTGAGCATACGGATAAAATGGCTTACCCCGACGACGTTGATGACGCCATGCTGTTTTGCCCCCAAAATGTCCCCGGCTCCGCGGATCTCAAGATCCTTCATGGCGATCTGGAAACCGCTACCGAGTTCGGTCGCCTCAACGATGGCGCGCAACCGTTTCTTGGCGCTTAATTTCAACCTCTGGCCATGATACAGGAAGTAAGCATAGGCCTGGGTTTTACTGCGTCCCACCCGGCCGCGCAGTTGGTAAAGCTGGGCCAATCCGAACCGGTCTGCATTATTCACAATCAGGGTGTTCGCATTGGCAAGGTCGATGCCGTTTTCAATAATGGTGGAGCTCACCAGGACATCAAACTGGTGCTCCTTAAAAGCAATGATGCGATCCTCCAGGTCCGAACTGCCGAGCTTTCCGTGGGCCACCCCAAAGCGGGCTTCGGGAACAAGAGAACGCAATTTTTCCGCCATGCCGTCGATGGTTTGCACACGGTTATGCAGGAAATACACCTGCCCACCCCTTTCAACCTCCCTCAAAATAGCTTCACGGATGATCCCGTTGGAAAACCTGCGAACCTCGGTAATGACCGGCAGGCGCCCGGGAGGAGGCGTCGTAATCGTACTAATGTCCCTGAGCTTATTCAGGGCAATGTTGAGAGTCCGTGGAATTGGAGTCGCAGTGAGGGTCAAAACATCCACCTCCGTCCGTATTTTCTTCAGTGCCTCTTTTTGCTTCACGCCAAAACGCTGCTCTTCATCGATCACGATCAGCCCGAGATTTTTGAACTTTACATCGGGCTGGAGAAGCCGGTGAGTGCCGATGATAATATCTACTTCCCCTTTCTCCATGGACTTGATGATCTTTTTCTGTTCGGAAGCCGATTTAAAACGACTGAGCATCTCAATCCTGACATCAAATTCCTCCATGCGTTTTTTGAAGGAACGGTAGTGTTGATCGGCAAGAATCGTGATCGGAGAGATCAGGGCAACCTGCTTTCCGTTCTGCACAGCCTTGAAGGCCGCCCTCATGGCCACTTCCGTTTTCCCAAACCCCACATCCCCACATACCAGGCGATCCATAGGAATGGCTCTCTCCATGTCGTGCTTCACGTCAATAATGGCCTTCATCTGACCCGGTGTCTCCTCGTAGGGAAAAGTCTCTTCAAATTTTGTCTGCAATTTGTCGTCATTCTTAAAAGCAAAACCCTTAGCACTCTTCCTTTCCGCATACAAAACCAGAAGCTCCTTGGCGATAATTTCCGTCTCTTTTCTCACTTTGTGGGTGATGGTGTTCCATTCGGCCGAGCCCAACCGGGTCAAATGCGGCACCACCTCGTCGGCACCGATGAACTTATTCACCTTATCCGCCTGGTCGATCGGAACAAAAAGTTTGTCATTTTCCGCATACCCAAGCTTCAAATACTCACGGGTGATCTCGTCAATGGTCTTCTTTTCCAAGCCCAAAAACTTTGCGATGCCATAATCGGAATGAACAACATAATCGTTGTTTTTAAGACTGGTAAGGAAATCCAGATAAACCTTCTGATTGAAGTGTTTTTTCTTTTCTTCCTTTATGGTGGAAACCTCCTTATCGGACAAAAGGGCCAGTTTCAGCTCGGGATTCTGAAACGCATGAGGAAAAATAGCCTCCTTGTCGACATCGATGAGATAAACATTGGGCGTAGTAACGTTGTCCGCATGGAGATCGGTGGTGTAACTCACCTTATGCTCCTCAAAAATGGCCTTCATTCCCTTAAGGTCCTTGGTAAACACAAGAGTTCTCCACCCATCTCGCTGCTTCTCCCTCAGGTCATTGCTCAAATCATAAGCGCCTCGGTATTTCAAAACGGACAGGTAGTGAAGATGTTGGTGCTTCTCCTCATCATCGTTGAAGGTTACAAAGCTGAGATAATGAATTTTCCCGTGCAGCTCGTCAAAAACACTATTCCAAGCGTCATAATACTCGTCCACCACATCCACCTCGTCCTCAATAACAAGACAATGGGCCCCAAGATGATCCCCGAGCCCCTTATAGGCAGACACTGTGCGTAAAGGGTACAACTCAACATCCTTGAGTTCCTGCAGCATCTCCTGAGTGTCCTGGTCAAAAGTATAAATCTTTTCAATGCTGTCAAAACCTATTTACACCTTTATCGGATACTCAAAATTCACCGGAAAAATTGAAAGAATATCACCGCTCCGGT
>JAYRRV010000057.1:0-2836 GCA_041909955.1 Candidatus Altimarinota bacterium | reverse complement strand
GACGAGAAAGTAGAACATGCCGTATTTTAAGCCGTCACGTATGCGGACGTCCTGCCCGCCCTTCTTTCTGGCAATCAGCTGGATCATCGCGCCGTCGGTGAAAGGGGGCAGAAGAAAATACAGAATAGCCAGAATAACTGCACCGATGGTAAGGGGGACGACACTGTCGATATGCTCCCGTAAAGCGTCCACTATGGCCTTTACCGCCACTACTCCAAAGCTTTCCTGCCAGTTTTCAAACAAAGGTGAGCTTTTAAACGCATAAAACTGGTAGGCAAGGTAAACAACACCAACGGCAGTGCCCAAGAACGATGGAATAAAGGCATACCAGACAATAAGTTTCTTATTCTCCTGAGTAAAATTCCAGGCCTCGCCGATGATCTGGCGGTAGTTCATATCCGACATTCTAACGGAGAAATATTTCCTTGCCAAGCGTCAACAGATTTGCTACATTTTAAGCCGAACTTTTTTAACTTAAGCCAACTTCGATGAAACGTACAGAAAAGAAAAAGGTTATTAAGAATTTCGCAGTTCACCCTAAAGATACGGGCTCACCGCAGGTACAAATCGCCATTCTGACTGAACGAATCAACCAACTTTCCGGACATCTCGAAAGTCATCCAAAGGACAACCACTCCCGCCGCGGTTTACTGATGATGGTTGGGAAACGCCGCAAACTCTTGCACTACCTGAGCCTGAACGAAAAAGAAAACTACGAAGAGCTCGTGGGAAAACTCAAACTCCGCAAATAGTTTACATATTATACAATAAAATCCCCGCATCAGGAAGCCCAGCGCCACAAGTCACAGGTTTGAGAGGATAACAAAGGTTGTCTTTTCAGACTTGTTACTTGGGCCGGTCTGCCCTCGAGAGGGGATATTATAACTTAATCCCTCTCTTTTTATGGAGAATAAAACATTTTCAATGGTTCTCGCCGGTCGTGAACTGAAGATCGAAACCGGTATGCTGGCGAACCAGTCACACGGTGCGGTCACCGTTTCTTTGGGCGATACAGTCGTGTTCGCCAGCGCCATGATGGGTGGCGTCCGTGAAGGCACGGACTTCTTCCCGATGATGGTCGACTACGAAGAAAAATACTATGCAGCTGGCAAAATCAAAGGAAGCCGGTTTGTGAAACGTGAAGGAAGACCTTCCGAAAAGGCGGTATTGAACTCCCGCCTTATTGATCGTCCTATCCGTCCGCTCTTTCCGAAGGGAATTACGAACGACGTTCAGCTCATCTGCGACGTTCTATCCGCCGATCTTGAAGTCGAACCGGGAACTACCGCGCTGATCGCCGCCTCAGCGGCGCTCTGCATTTCGGGTATGCCTTTCCAGGGTCCGGTCGGGGCCGTGAGAATGGGGCTGGTCAAAGACGGAGACAAGGAAGTGCTCGTGATCAATCCTACCTATCAGCAGATCGCCGAAGGAAGACTGGACCTGGTGGTTGCTGGAACCCTGGAAGCCATCACCATGGTGGAGGCGGCTTCAAACGAAGTTTCGGAAGATATTATGCTCCAGGCACTCCAGATGGCCCATGAAGAGATCAAAAAGATCTGCTCCCTTCAGATGGAGTTCGCAAAAGTTTACAAGAAACAGGACAAGGAACCTACCATGGTAGCAGTCCCCGAGGAGGCAAAGAAAGCGGTGGAAGAGTCCGTCACCAAAGAGATGATGGACAAGGTCAGCGGCAAAACAAAGGGAGAAGTAAAAGAAAAAATCCATGCAATCGAAGACATGCTGGCCGAAAAATACAAGGAACAGATCGAAGCCGGAACAATGAAGCAGAAACAGCTCAACGAGGTGCTGAACAGCATGCTCGAAAAGAACATGCGCGCCAACATCCTGGAAAAAGAACAGCGTCTGGACGGTCGCAAGATTGACGAAATCCGCCCGATCAGCTGTAAAGTGGGGGTGCTGCCACGTCCGCACGGGTCCGCCCTTTTCCAGCGCGGTGAAACACAGGCCTTGAGCATCACTACCCTGGGATCTCCGGGTTCAGCTCAGATCGTTGATACCATGGATGAAGATGTCGTGAAACGCTACATGCACCACTACAACTTTCCTCCGTTCTCCGTGGGTGAAATCAAGCCGCTCCGCGGCCCGTCACGCCGTGACATTGGGCATGGTGATTTGGCTGAACGATCACTAATCCCCGTTCTCCCGAGCAAAGAAGAATTCCCCTATACTATATGGGTCGTTTCGGAAATCATGAGTTGTAACGGTTCGAGTTCCATGGCGTCCGTGTGCGGTTCAACGCTTTCTTTGATGCATGCTGGCGTACCGATCAAGAAACCGGTCGCCGGTGTGGCAATGGGTCTCGTTTCAAAAGACAAAGACATCGCCAAGGGATACAAGATTCTTACCGACATCCAGGGAATGGAAGATTTTGCCGGCGACATGGACTTCAAGGTGACGGGTACCCACGAAGGTATCAACGCCCTTCAGATGGATATCAAAGTGAAGGGGCTTACGATTGACGTGATGCGTGAAGCGTTGAACAGGGCAAAACAGGCACGCGAACAGATTCTGTACGAAATGCTCCAGACCATCGCGAAGCCGAACTCCCAGCTTTCCAAATACGCTCCGCTCATCATGGATTTGAAGATCGACCCTGCCCTGATAAAGAGCGTCATCGGTAAGGGCGGCGAAACGATCCAGAAAATTACGGAGGAATGCGGCGTTGAAATCGACATTGAACAGGACGGTCTTGTGTGTATCACCGCCAAGGATCAGGAAAGCGGAAACAAAGCCATTGCGTGGATCAAACGTCTGACCTACCAGCCGAAAGTTGGGGACGAATTTGAAGGAAAAGTCGTGAAGATCATGGATTTCG
>JAYRRV010000056.1:0-4905 GCA_041909955.1 Candidatus Altimarinota bacterium | reverse complement strand
GCTACGGGACGCTGGACGCCGAAGTATCCATCGACGGTCCGGGCTACATTGTGGTGAACGGAAAGAAAATCAGATACTTCCAGGAAAAAGATCCGGCAAAAATCCCCTGGGGTGAAGAAAAAGTGGACATCGTCCTGGAAGCGACCGGAGTCTTCAACGACAAGGAAAACGGCGGCAAACACCTGCGCGACACGGTGAAAAAAGTGATCTTCACCGCTGCGGCAAAAGGTTCCGACGTCACCATGGTGATGGGAGTCAACGAAAATATGTACGACCCGGCAAAGCACAACCTCATCTCCAACGCCTCCTGCACCACCAACTGCCTGGCGCCGGTCGTTAAAGTGCTCCACGATAATCTCAAGATTAAAAGGGGCATGATGACCACCGTCCATTCCTACACCAACGACCAGAACATCCTGGATCTTCCGCACAAAGACCTCCGCCGCGCACGCGCAGCAGCCCTCTCCATGATCCCGACCACAACGAACGCCGCTACAGCCGTCACTCTCGTTCTCCCGGAACTCACCGGGAAACTGAACGGCTATGCCATCCGCGTCCCAACGGCAACCGTTTCCGTGGTGGACTTTGTCTGTGAAACCGAAAAATCCGCCACCGTTGAAGAAGTAAACGCCCTGTTCAAAAAAGCGGCGGCGGGTGACATGAAAGGCATCCTGGACTACACCGAAGTTCCTCTCGTTTCCGTTGATTTCAAAGGAAACCCGCACTCATCCATTGTTGACGGACCACTCACCATGATTATGGAAAGCAACATGATCACAGTCGTCGCCTGGTACGACAACGAATGGGGGTACTCCGTCCGTGTGGTCGACCTCGCCGAAATGGTGGCCAGCAAGATGTGATCACCAACAAAAACCGGTGCAGTTCAATTCCCTGACCCCCTCTTTTCCCATATGTTTAATCCCCAAACCAAACGCAAAATCCCCCACGTGATGGCCACCCAGCACCCGGATAACGCCGGAGTGCCGTTCTGGCACAATGACGCCTTCGTGGGCGAACAGTACGAAAACGAAGAGATCTACCAGAATTTTTTCCACCTGGGCGCGGACGAGTACATGTGGGACTGGGAAGGAAAGATCGCCGATGAGGCGATCATCGAAAAGCTCATGGGCAAACACCTGGACGACTTCAGCAAAAAACAGTTGGGCCGCGACCTTTTTGTGACCCTCCGCATCCCGAACATCTGGGAAGAAAAAACGTTCAAACTCGCCCGCACCTACATGAGCGTGCTGTCCGCGGCCGAACTTATGCAGTCACTCAAGCTCAACAGCCCGCCGGTGTTCGAGTTCATCCTGCCGATGACCAAACGGGCGGACCAGCTCATCCACATCCAGGACACGTTCCAGAAAACGGCAAAGGTCCACGAGGAGATCTTCAAAACCTCCGAATTCGGACAGGGGTACATCCACATTATTCCCCTCTTTGAAAGCATCGACGACCTGGCCGGCTGCGCCTCCGTGCTCACCGACTTCATCAACGCGCACAAAAAGCAGTTTAAAAAGAATCCGGTCTACATGAGACCGTTCATCGCGCGTTCCGACCCGGCGCTCAATGCGGGATTTGTTCCTTCGGTCGTGGCAAGCCGAATGGCACTGCGTGAAATGTACCGCATGGAGAAAAAGTTCGGAGTTCCCATGCATCCGATTATCGGAACCGGTTCGCTCCCCTTCCGCGGCGGCATCAATCCGGAAAATATTGAAAAAACTTTGGAGCAGTACCAGGGCATCAAGACCGTGACCATCCAGTCCGCATACCGCTACGACTACCCCCTGGACGAGGTGAAAAAATCGCTCGACTACATCAAGAAAACCCTGGCCAAGGACAACCCAGTCACCTTCAGCAACGAAGAGTTCAACAAACTGCGTGAGATCAACGAAATCTTCCGCAAAGAGTACTGCCCGGTCATAGAAAAAGCCGCGGGCATGATTAACGAAATGGCGGCCCAGGTGCCAAAACGCCGCTCCCGCATGCAGCACATCGGTTTATTCGGATACAACCGCGGCGTGGGAAAAACCACCCTGCCCCGTGCCATCAACTTCACGGCGGCCTGGTACAGCATGGGCGTGCCCCCCGAATTCATCGGCACCGGCCGGGCCCTCAAGATCGTCAAAGCCAAAGGCCTCCTGCCGTTATTGGAAAAACATTTCTTCACCCTGCGCTGGGAACTCAAACACGCGGGCAAATACCTCAACATTGAAAACCTGGAAGATCTGGCCTCCAAGCACCCATGGGCAAAACTGGTCCTGGACGACATCCTCCTCACCGCCGAAATCCTCAAAATCGAAATCGGCCCTCAGAAGGACCATCACTTCATCCACCGCAACCTCACCTCAACCATCATGCTCAAAAAGCACATGGGCATGGAGTTCGGCAAAGAACTGGTCGAAGCTGGGGTCATGCGCAAAAGCCTGGGCTAAAACGGATCATCAAATACCGTAATGACCGTTCCCAAGAGGTCACTCTTTGAATTCAGGGTGGCCGGGACGTCCTTTGCGGTGGTGATCGTACTTAACTGAGGTTTGAAATCACAACGGAACTTCTTTCCGATCAATGTCTCATCTTTGCCAATCGTCACGTTCAGGGACTCGGTAAATGTGGACTTCGGAGGGACAATCATGCTCCAGACGCCCGTTTCGTTGTAATCCTTATCAAAATCAAAAACGATATAAAAACTGTCGGAAGCAGCCGCCGAAAAATCCAGGTGGTAATTCGGCAACCCGTCGACCCATTCAAAATCGGTAAGGGACAGCATCATCTGCGCAAGATCCATTTTTTTATCAACCGTCGTCAGCTGAAACACCATCTTACGCAATACCGCTGCCCCATCCATATTGTTCTTCACCTTGAAACTGTTACATATGACCGTCGTACCCAAACGGGGATATGCCGGATTGGACTGCGCGGTAAGTTCAACGTTCGGAGTGGTCACGGGGGGAACAGAAATTTTGATGGGACTCTTTATAGGTGCAACGGTAAAAGCTCCTTTGTACAATGCTCCGTTTCCAAAATACAAACTCAGGGCAAGAACGCCCACCGCCACGACACCTCCAATAACGTATTTGACCACCGGTTTCATGTCCTTAGGCATATGCAATGTGTTATAAAATCATACTATTATAACACAATTAGGTGCTTGTATCCAGGCGCCAACCCATCCCCCGGAAATTGACTTCCAAAGGAGAAAAGTTACAATGCGACTCCGAAGAATCGTATTTCCCTCCGCAATGAACAACGCCGCACCAGGAGCACCAACACCGGATGACGGAGAAGACCGTCCGACAAACGAAACGGACGGACCCTCAAGCAACCGCCCGAGTTCAAGGGCCATTTTTCCCCCATCCAGCCCGGCAACGGCTTCATACGTTCCAAAATCCATCTACCGGCCTCCCGTCCCGAGTTTTGAACGCAGAATCCCGGATATTTCCGGCGATATACGGAACCAGTTGGAGGAAAGGGGTTTAAAACCGAAACCCCTCCCGGAAACCACCGTCATCTGCGCAACGAGAATCGACGCCCTGTTGCAGCAACCGCTTTCGGCAACACTGCCGCCAGCCGTCAGAAAACGCTGGAAAAACGGCATCATCCATCCAAAGGAGTTCCCTCTTCTTCGCCGGGCAATGGCAATCGCGGACATCACCTTTCTGGGTGATATTCCGGCAATGGATCAGAAGCAGTTTTTCCAAACACTTTCAAACTACGGATTTGAAGAAGATATCCTCGACGACATCTTTGATTTCATGGACTCTATTTATCGAAGGCTGGGCATCACCTTCGGCGTAAACATCGGAGAAAACGAAAGAAAACATTTTGAACTCATCAAAAGCCTGGCAACCGAAGAGTACGATAATCCGAAACTCGGCTTACTGCTCGCCCCCCTTTCGACACTCCTGCAAAAAATCAAACCGGCAAAAATCCGGAACATCGTAAAATACAAACTCGAAGAGATCGGATGCACTCTGGTGGGCGACTTTGTGGAACTGACCGGACGCGACCTGGACAACTGCGAGTTAAACGACGTCTACGCCCCCATGATCACCACCCTGGTCAACGGCATCGAAAAGTTGGGGCTAAGAATGGGGATGCACCTCACAGTGGAAACCAAAAAAGCAATCCAGCGGCACAAGGCGATGATGGCCCCTTGAGGGGTAAGAATAATTTGACAGGTTATAAAAAGGGGGTAGAATAAACAACCTACCAGATAACTCAGCACCCATGCCAATCCAAATGACAGCTGAAGGACAAGCCCTCACCGAACAGCTTGAAACGGAAATACTGAATGAAAACGATCAACTGAAAGCCGAAATCAAAGAGGTGCTCCGCCAACTTCGCGAACGACTGGCCGGACTCGATGACGCGGAAAAAATACAACTCAGCGATGAAGTGGTGAAAATCCTCAGGAATACAAGAATACATACAACCCACGCACTGTCCGCTCTCCTGAAACCACACGACGGACAGTCCCCCGCAACCGAAACTCCTGTGGCACAGGTCGAAACCGCGGACGAACAGGCCTTGCTCAAAATACTCATGATCCCTCTCGATCAACTGGATTTTAAAGTTTCACAAAACTCTGGAAAAATTGCACGAGCCCATACGGCAATCTCGGCATACCGTCTCGATAATCCCGGTACAAGAGTCCAATATGTGGGTGACATTGCTGAACTTGATCCGGCTGAGCTGTACACTCACAACATTGGAAAGAAAACCGCAACATTCATTCGGGAAACACTCGCCAACCTCGGCATACGAATGGGGGTCAAATTAGATCCAAAGGTCAAACAGGCCTTTAATAGAAAGAGCAAGAAGGCGCAATGGATCAATTCCTGGCACGCAACACAAGAACAGCAAAAATGAGGATTTAACACCGAAAATGATGGAAACAGCTCT
>JAYRRV010000055.1:0-3283 GCA_041909955.1 Candidatus Altimarinota bacterium | reverse complement strand
CAAGCGGAACTCATGGTTCCGAAAGCATCAAACATACTTTTTGTGGCTTCCGCAGCAGAAGAGTGTACAGTGATACTCCAGGACAATTCCCGACTGACATACGTTCTTTTCGCCACCGAAGGGTGGGAAGGAAAACCGAAGATCACTTTTGAGTTCGCGGGGAGGAACAGCGAGCTCCAGTGTCTCGGACTGATTATTGGAACGGGCGAAATGGGTTTTGAGTTTGAAACCATTTCCAGACATTTGACCACCGAGACCAAAGCCTCGTACAGAATCCGCGCCGCGATGTTCGACCGCTCAGTTGTTGATTATAAGGGGAATCTGATCATTCCCAAGCCCGCGCAACTGACGGATACTTATCTTTCCCACGATACACTTCTGCTTTCCGATTACGCCCGCGCGCACACCATACCGGCGCTTGAGATCGAGGCCAATGACGTGAAGGCGGGGCACGCCGCGACGATAGGAAAGGTTGATGATGAACTGATGTTTTATTTGCTGAGCCGCGGCATTGAACCAAAGGAAGCCGAACAGATGCTCATCACCAGTTTTTTTGAAAGCCAGCTCGCTCTGATTCCCGATGAAGAAATACGCACGGGCCTTCAGAAAGCCCTTGTAAAAGCTTTGCCTCTCCCCTCCTTTGACTATGCTGAATCCGCAACAACTTAAAAAAGAGTTCCCGATTTTTGAAAGAAAAATCAACGGACACCCGCTGGTGTATTTGGATAATGCTTCCACGACGCAAAAACCCGCAACGGTTCTGGATGCGCTTTCCGGATACTACCGAACCATGAACGCCAACATTCACCGCGGAGTTCATACTCTTTCGGAGGAGGCGACGGATGCTTACGAAGGAGTGCGTTCAAAAGTTGCAAAGTTCATCGGCGCGCAGGAGTCTGCTGAAATTGTTTTTACCAGAAATGCGACCGAGGCCCTGAATATGGTTGCCTACACATGGGGTGAACAAAATATTTGTTCAGGAGATGAGGTGATGGTAAGCGCTCTGGAGCACCATTCCAACCTTGTCCCCTGGCAGGAATTGTGCAGGAGAAAAAAGGCCGTTTTGCGGGTACTCCCCTTGACCGGAAATTGGAATCCCGAAAGCGGCGAAGTCACCGGTGAGGGAAATATTGACGTTGCCAGACTCGGGGAGTTCATCACCGAAAAATGCAAACTGGTGGCGGTGACTCAGATGTCGAATGTCCTGGGAACCGTGTTGCCGCTTGAAAAAATCATTCAAGCCGCTCATAAGGTTGGAGCGGTTGTGGTTGTGGACGGCGCGCAGGGGGTTCCCCACCTTGGCGTAGACGTCCAACAACTCGACTGTGATTTTTTGGCTTTTTCAAGCCATAAGATGTTCGGGCCGACCGGCGTCGGCGTTCTGTATGGGAAACGGGCATTGCTGGAAAAAATGTCGCCGTTTTTATTCGGCGGAGACATGGTCAAGGAGGTCGGCCCGTACCAGGCAAACTGGAACGAGGTCCCGTGGAAATTCGAAGCCGGCACCCCGAACATCGCCGATGTGATTGCGTTCGGCGCGGCCATTGATTTTGTGAACAGCCTGGGTTTCGAGCAAATCCGGAACCATGAAGATCAACTGGTTTTCTATGCGCGAAAAAAACTTTCGGAGTTCGCGGGGCTGAAAATCTACGGCCCGGCTGAGAGCGGAGGAATCGTTTCTTTTAACATTCCTGGAGTTCATCCCCATGACGTGGCTTCCATCCTCAACGAAGCCGGGGTCGCGGTCCGGGCCGGTCACCACTGCGCCCAGCCCTTGATGCAGCGGCTCAAAGTGCCGGCCACCACACGAATGAGTTTTTCCGTTTACAACAGCGAAGAAGATATTGATACTGCATGCGAAGCATTGAAGAACGTCTACAAGATTTTTAAACTTTAGATCGCGCGCAAACCCATGGATCTGTACGGAGAAATCATTTTGGACCACTTCCAGAACCCCCACCATCACGGGAGGCTGGAACGAGCCACGCTCTCCGGACGTGATTCCAATCCGCTGTGCGGTGACCAGATCCAGCTTGATCTTCAGACTGACCGAGAAGGTACGATCATTGATGTTGGTTTTACCGGGCAAGGATGCGCAATCAGCCAGGCGAGCGCTTCCATGCTGACGGATGAGCTCATCGGTAAATCTCTCTACGAAGCCGCCCAGATGACGAATGACGATGTTTACCGGATGCTCGGAATCCCTCTGACCACCTCACGCGTGAAGTGCGCGCTCCTGAGTCTTGTCACCCTCAAGAAAACAATTACCTTGGATAAGCTGCAAAACCCATGAGTGACCTGCAAACGGCGAAACGAGATTTTGATGAAAACAATCCTTACTATCATGTGTTAAACATGGTCGTCGATCCCGAAGTTGGCGTCGGAATTGTGGACATGGGACTTATTTACCACGTTGAAGAACACGACGGGGTGGTCGTTGTTACCATGACACTCACGTCCATGGGATGTCCCGCGGGGCCGCAGCTCACGACCGATGTTGATGCGGTTCTTCGTATGCAGCCCGGCGTCAAAGACGTTGAAATTGAGGTCGTCTGGGAACCGACCTGGAACCCGGAGATGATGAACCCGGACATCCGTCAGATGCTTTTTGGGGCATTTTAGCCGCTTAGGCGGCCTTGTCCATGACCTTCCCCTCTCTCCCCTGGGTTTCTTCTTCGATCCTCAGGGCATCCAGGCGATGACGGATTATTTCCAATACATCGGATTTTGCAGATTTAAACCGCTGAATGAGTTCGATGACCGGCATGAATTCTATGATTTCTGGTGCGAAGACCGCTGCGATTCTTGTGCCCCATTTTTCTTTCTTTTCATTCCATTCTTTGCTTTCCTTTAGGCGCTTATCACGAGCTTCAGGAGACGGGTCACCATTGTAGTGCAGAAGACCAGCCTCAATGAGTGTTGTTGCTACCGATGGAGCAATTGGTATGTGTTCTTCACCCAATAAAATAGCTTTTTGAGCCCCGTGTCCGAGTTTATTCCACCCTTTTCTCAACATTTTGTATGCCTTGTGAATATATCCGTTTTTATCCTCGAGAACTTTTGCCAAACTGTCAGCGAACTTGTAGGCTTCTCTTTTGAAGGTTTCATCATCTTTTACCTCTTCAAGATGACCCGCCACAGCGTGAAGCTTTTGGTAATCCGGATCGTCCAGAACCTTGCTTTCCACCCCATTATCATTCGCGGCTTTTTCACTTCCTTCGAAACTCACCTCATGAAATTCCATGGGTTCGTTTGCCCTGTTTTCGTGTGCTTTATCCGACAT
>JAYRRV010000054.1:0-2203 GCA_041909955.1 Candidatus Altimarinota bacterium | reverse complement strand
TCAGCCTGTTGAGCGTCTGCTTGTAGGAATCAAAATTATTGAGAATCGCCCGCATGATCGCCGGCTCGTTGGAAAGATAACTCTTTGGCATTTCCGGTTCCGTGGGGCAGAAAATACACTTTCCCGGACACGGATATGCTTTAGTAATAACCGTAATCGAAGCAATGCCCGAAAGCGAACGGACCGAACGCTTGCGGAGAATCTTCATAAAATGACGGTCTTCAGGCAACTCCCCTTTCTCAATGAGCTGACGGTAAGCCTGGATCATTTCCGAATTACTGGGGAAGCCCGTTTTATGACGGACAGCAAAGCGGTTCTTTAACTGATGCAACCCTTCAGAGTCGTTGAGCTTAGCTTCGTAAGCCTCTTTTACCAGATTTTCGAGCGCAACTTGCATACATCCAATAGTTGATGCCTTCTAGGAGTTGCAGCTTACAGGGAAAATTGATATTTTACAATACACAAGAGGCAAAAGACGAATATCACCCAAACCAGCATGGACGAAAAAACGGCAAAGAAAATCATGACGGACGTGACAAAAACCTACGACGAGATCAGCAAGGAGTTTTCGGATACCAGATCTTTCGCGGGAAAAGAGTTCGAACCGTTCCGCGAGTACCTCCGCCCTGGACAAACCATTATGGATCTGGGATGCGGGAATGGAAGACTGCTGCAATACCTGGAAAAGGAGGCCTCGGCCTGGCATCAAAAAACATTCAGTTACCACGGGGTGGACAGCAGCAAAAACCTGCTCTCAGAAGCACGGAAGAAATACCCAAACCGCACTTTTCAGATCGGTGACATGACAAAAATACCTGCAAAAGACAACAGCATTGATGTTCTATTTTGCATCAGGGCATTCCATCACCTTCCAGACAGGGAAACAAGGCTGATAGCCCTCAAAGAGATAAAGCGCGTGGTGAAACCGCATGGGATACTAATCCTCACGGTGTGGAACCTATGGCAGAAAAAATACCTGATGCAACTGGTGAAGGCCATGGTAAGGAGTATAGTAACCCTCGGGAAATACGCGCCGAACGACACCTTCATCCCATGGGGAAAAGAAAAAAAGCCGCGTTACTACCACGCCTTTACCATCGGCGAGATCCAACAGCTTTGCAGAAAATCGGGGTTGAGTATCCTTGAACTTTCAAAAGCAGACCCCCTGACGAAAAGCCACGACTTCATTCTTATTGCGAAAAAATGAACAAAAAACGCACGACAATTTTAGGGGTTCCATTCGACAACGTAAGACAGGGCGAAGCACTGACTATAGCGCTCGAAAGCATTGCCGCGCCGCGCAAACGCCCATTTTTTATCGCGACACCAAATCCTGAAATGATTCTTGCTGCAAGAAAAGATTTTATTTTCAGGGAAATCCTGAAGAACACCGACCTCAATATCCCGGACGGAATCGGAATAATATTGGCTTCAATACTGATGGACAATCCCCTGAAAGAACGGGTTACCGGCACCGACCTTATGCAATCCATTTGCGAACACGCCCCCGAGGGAACAAAAATCTTCCTCCTTGGTGCGGCACCAGGCGTTGCGGAAAAAACCAAAACAACACTGGAACGGAAAAACCCAAACATACACATCGTCGGATTTTACAGCGGCTCCCCGGACCGGGAGGAGGAAAAAAATATTTGTTCACAGATCAACGACTCGGGTGCCCAAATCCTATTTGTTGCCTTTGGAGCACCAAAACAGGAGTTCTGGATATCCAAAAATATTCACCTGCTCCACCACGTAAAACTGGCGATGGGAGTCGGCGGGGCTTTTGATTTTATCGCCGGAGAAATACGCAGAGCACCAGAGTGGATGCGGGGAATAGGCCTTGAATGGCTCTTCCGCCTTATCAAACAACCCAGCCGAATCAGAAGAATCTTCAACGCGACCATAGTGTTTCCCGTCATCTTCCTGATTTCAAGACTCAAAGAAATCGAGCTGTGATATAGCTCCCCACCTAAAGGTGCTTCAGAACCCCTAGTCGGCCCTTAACGCCTCGATCGGCTGGAGTCTGGCTGCTTTTCGTGCCGGGCCGAACCCAAACACAATACCGAACAATGAAGTAATACCCAATCCAAGAAGGAGTCCCTGAAACGAAAGACTCATATCAATGGCAACGCCCGCGGCCTTTGCCCCAAGACTCACCAGAGAGGTCAAAGCCAGACCGGCCAAAATGCCAAGCACCCCTCCG
>JAYRRV010000053.1:0-5830 GCA_041909955.1 Candidatus Altimarinota bacterium | reverse complement strand
TCCAGGTGAATTGAATGGCTCCGTCATTGCTTTCAGGAGGCACAGGCTGTTTATCTGGATGAAGAAAAACATGGACATTGCAAAGTTGTGTATGGAATTCACCTTCCCTGACCAAGTCATCACCCATGATAGAGATTTTCCCCGCTGATCCGTAATCGAAAGTCGTATAATATATTTTTCTCATCTGAGCCAATTCTTCGATTCTTATTAAGTCACCATCCAATTCTTCCTTCATTTTTTCCCTTTCTTCTTTATTTTGTACTACTGCCCCGGTCAATTGATTCAATCTGTCAAAATATACCGGATCTTCCAAAGTGTTTCTGTAAAGCTCTCTTTCCTGTATGAATACCGTACATGAGAATCCATGTTTCCCCCTTTTAGAAATATTATCCATCAAGTTCCCAAACATCACGAGATATCTCTCACGCGCCTGCTGGCTCTTCCCCTGAAAATAATCACTCACCAAGGCGTAAAACATCGTCATGGTTTTTTCATAAAAATCCTGTACAAGCACATTCCTTAGGGAAGTGTGGTTTTTTACCTTCAAGATATCTTTTATTTTTACAAGACTGGAGATTAAGTGTGTCAGGTCGTTTTTTCGATCGCGCTTTTGAGTTGCAGCGATCAATTGAGGCATTTTTTGTTGAAGTTCATTGGCAATTTCCTGAACGATTCCGCTGATTTTCTCTTTTGTCGCCAAAATTTCCGGAAGTCGCTTCTGGTATTGCATAAATTCATCCCTGGTGAGTTGGCCAGTCAGAAAAAGCATGTCCACGTCAACCAGTTCCGGGTCCAGCAACATATCAACCAGCTCTTTGATATGCTGACTGCCAAATACGTTCCTGACGGCAGCTGGTACATCCTGCCGGAACGTAAGGACGAATTTCGCTTCCTCATGAGACAATGTTGTTGGTATTTCTTTGACTTTCATAGGGAAATATTCTGCCACTGAAATAAAGGCATTTATTATAATACTTTTTCCTTATCTGTCAATATTCGCCTGTTGTTTTGAGGGGTTAGTGAGCCAGGGTGTGGATTTTTCCGTCGAGGACTTTCAGGATTCCTCTGTGGAGTCTTTGGTTGGTGGTTGCTGACTGTTCCGGGGTTTCCAGGTGGGTTGTCGTAATAATGGTCTGGTGTCCTTCGATGGCCTGCAGCAGCAAATTCTGGCGCCGCGGATCAAGTTCGGAAAAGACGTCGTCCAGCAGGAGAATGGGATTTTGCCCGGTGTGGTCTTCAAAAAAATTGAGTTCGATGAGTTTGAGCGCGAGCAGCAATGAACGGTACTCCCCGCGGGATGCGTGGGCCGCCAGCTGCAGTCCGTTGAAACTGAAGCCGATGTCGTCGCGGTGAGGCCCTACGGTCGTCACCAGGGCCTGGAGGTCGCGAGCGCGGGCGGCGGCGAGGTCATTGGCGAAGTACTTGCGCCATGTTTCCGCTGTGTCCGCCGGGGGTGCGCCGGGGTCGTTCAGCCGGTCATTGAGCGAACGCAGGGTATGGCAGTACTTGAGTTTCACGATTTCATCACCCTGCGAGATTTTTTGGTAGGTGAAGGCGAGCCGGGTCTGGAAGTATTTCAGGGTGTTCGACCGTTCGGTCATGAGGTAACTCCCATGTTCCACGAGCTGCTCGTCCCAGACGTCCAGTTCGGACTGGGCGGCACGGTTTTCGCGGATGGCATGGAGCAGCGCGTTCCTCTGTTTGAGCACTTTGTGGTAGGAGCGGAGGGCGCTGAAATATTTGCGGTTCACCTGCACGTTCATCACGTTGAGGTAGGCGCGGCGCAGGTCGGGGCCGAGGTAGAGCATATTTAAATCTTCGGGATGAAAGAAAACGACCTGACAGTTTCCGATAAAGTTCGCCGCGCCGGTTTTGACCCCGTTTTTCTTGAACGCTTTCTGCGGCTGGGGAGGTTTTCCCAAAAAGGCCTCGAGTTCGAGGGTTTTGCTTTGAGGCTGCGGTTCGTGCGTGGTGCCGGCGTCATCCATTTCAAATATTCCCCGAACTCTGGCGTATTCATGCTCCCATCCGATCATGTCCTGCTGCCTGGCGGTGCGAAAAGATTTTGTGAGCGCCAACAGATAAATGGACTCCAGAATGTTTGTTTTTCCCTGCGCGTTCGGGCCCACAATGTAGGTCATGGGCTCCTCCGGATCGAAATCCAGTTCAAGGTTTTGGTAGTTCCGGAACTGTTCCAAAATGAGTTTTTTCAGTTTCATGGCTGGTCCGCTGAGAGATTGAATGGTTGTCCGTCCGTTTCATCGTGCTGACGAACTTCGGACGGGAGATCCTGATAAAATTTCCGTTTTGCTTCGGTGATGATGTCTATTCCTTTCAATATGCCTTCCTGGAAGGTGTAACGGGCGGTGACATACATTTTTATGGCATGCTCCAAATTATTCCTGAGATGTTCTTCAACATATTCAGCCGTACCCAGCAGCACTTTAAACTCATCGGAGATGTCCGCGGGAACCTTGGACCGTAATTCCCTTCTTACTCCGTTGCGGACGGCGACGGGATTGTCTGATTTTGCCGTCAGGAGCCGTTCAAATGGAGCCATCCTGACCAGTGCGTAGACGGCCGCGGCGATCAATATATAATCCCCGTTCTCCGCCAGATCGTCGATGGATTGGAGAAACGATTGTGTGGCGGGATGTATTGTTGCCGTCCCGCTTTCGGGAGTTTCATGGAAGAGATAGTACGTTATCTGCTGAAGGACGACCGAAGTTTCATGGTCATTTCCTTTTCCGGCACCCTCAATGCCTACTGCGGCCATTTTTCTGATATGGCTCACGATGTGTTTCAACTGCTCACGAAGTTCGCGGCGTTCGTCGGGACCGAGTTCACCCTGGCTGAATTTCTGGAAAAGCGGATTATGAACAACGAGCTGCGTTGCAGCGTAATCACCGAGCTGGCGAAGGATGCGCAAGTCCTGGGGAACTTCGTTGATCTCTTCAGCGGATTGGGCGCCGTCCACCCCCGGACGGCGAGGTTCGTTGCCCATACATTTCGTTCAGAATCGGGCTCACAATAGTGCGTTTCACGTGGTGTGACAAGGAGGTTTTCCGTGACATTGCCCGGCCGATGTTTTGCTTCGCATGTTTTGTGCCGCAGTTCAGCTTTCTTTTGACGTACCGGGCCGTTTTCGGCTAAGATCGTTGTGCCGTCCGCTTGATTTGGCGGCGCCACCCGATTCCGTTATTTTCCCTCCCTATGGCCAAGAAAGAACGTGTTGAAGTTGTGAAAAACGAGGACGAGGAGCTCCATGGCATGCGCCATTCGTGCGCGCACATGCTTGCTCAGGCGGTCCTGGAAATGTTTCCCGACGCAAAATTGGGAATAGGCCCGACCATTGAAAACGGTTTCTATTATGACTTTGAACTCCCACGAACGCTGATCCCGGAGGATTTGGATATTCTTCAGAAAAAAATGGAGCACATCGCCAAGCAGCGGCAAACTTTCGTCCGCCGCGAAGAGCCTGTGGATGCGGCCATCGAGATGTACAAAAAGAGCGGCCAGGTTTTTAAAATGGAAATTGCGGCCGACCTCAAAGAGGAGGGTGAAAAAATCGTGACGTTTTATGAAAACCGTCTGCCGAGCGGCGAGCTGAAATTTGTTGATCTCTGCCGCGGAGGCCACAGCGAAAACACGGGAAAAACCGGCGTGTTCAAGCTGACAAAAATCGCCGGCGCGTACTGGAGGGGTGATGAAAAACGGCCGATGCTCCAGCGCATTTACGGCGTCTGTTTCGCCAAAAAAGAGGAACTGGCGGCGTACCTGACCATGCTTGAGGAAGCCAAAAAGCGCGATCACCGCAAAATCGGTCAGGACCTTGAACTCTTTACTTTCCACGAGAATGTGGGGCCCGGCCTTCCCTTGTGGCTTCCGAACGGAACCGTGATCGTTGAGGAGCTGGAACGTCTGGCCAAAGAGACGGAATTCCATGCCGGGTACGTCCGCGTGCGCACCCCGAATATCACCAAAGGGGTTTTGTATCATACCTCCGGGCATCTTCCGTACTACAAAGATTCCATGTATGCCCCGATGATGATCGACGGCGAGGAGTACTATTTAAAACCGATGAACTGCCCGCATCATCATATTTGTTATGCGGCCAACCCCAAGAGCTATCGCGATTTACCTTTGCGCTATGCGGAATATGGCACCTGCTACCGGTATGAGGATTCCGGCGCCCTCTTCGGCTTGATGCGCGTGCGCAGTCTGCAGATGAACGACGCCCACATCTACTGCACCGAGGAGCAGTTCGAACAGGAGTTCATTGCGGTGGTGGAAATGTACCTGAAATATTTCAAACTTTTTGGAATCGAAAAGTATGTGATGCGGCTGAGCCTCCATTCACCCGACGGACTGGGCAAAAAATACGTGGATGAACCGGAATTGTGGAAAAAAACCGAAGAGATGGTCCGCAGCGCCATGAAAAAGGCCGGCGTGCCGACTGTTGAGGTTGCGGACGAAGCCGCTTTCTACGGACCAAAAATCGATGTCCAGGTCTGGAGCGCGATCGGGCGCGAGTTTACTTTGGCGACGAATCAAATTGATTTTGCGGTACCGAAAAGATTCCAGTTAACCTATGCCGATGCGGACGGAAAGGACAAAACTCCGTTGTGCATCCACCGCGCACCGCTTGGAACCCACGAACGCTTTATCGGCTTCCTGATCGAACATTTTGGAGGAAATTTCCCGACCTGGATGGCTCCGGTACAGGTCAAAGTTTTGCCGGTCAGCGACAAATTCAATGAATACGCCCAGGAAGTAGCGACAGAACTTTTCAACAAAGGCGTCCGTGTGAAGGTTGATGACAGCAATGAAAGTCTTGGTAAAAAAATCCGCGCGGCGGAAATGTTGAAAACGCCTTACATGCTCATCGTGGGCGAGAAAGAGGTGGCCGAAAACAAGGTGAGTGTCCGCAACCGCAAGACCAAAGAGCAGACCTCCATGAGTCCCGATGAGTTTGCCGTTGGACTGTTTGAGGAGATCAAGGAGCGGCGGATGTAGTCAATGATGGAGTGAATTCGTGAAAAGCGCCCTGGAAATTTCCGGGCGTTTTTTTGTTGTCGTTGATGAAGTTTAGTGGTCGGGCCCTCCTCAGCTTGTAGTGCCGAGTGAGGGCCCGAAATTCCGGTGCAACCGTTACTGTCATATCGGGAGGAGGTAGCGCATACCATCCTGAGATCGTAGCGCCGCTGCACGCCGGTCGGCAGCTGTGGTTGTGACGCACACCGGTCCACTGAAGGAGGCCTCTGCGCGGTGCAGAGGCACGCGGGCGCGAGGCGAAAGAAGGGCAATAAGTTAAGGAAGAGTCCCCGACATCAGGTCGTCGCGTCGAGACGGGGCGGGGGGAGCGAGCCCAGCATGATCGTGCGACGGCTCTCGGGGATGCCCTCGACGAGACGGGTGACGAGGTACTGGGCTTCGGGGGTTCCCACCTCTTCGGCCAGGCCGCGGAGGAGCTTGTAGAGCTCCGTGCGCTGCCTCTCGAGCAGGCGGTAGCGGGTCGAGGTCTGGTGGTAGGCCCGAAGAAGCCACACCGCGGCGCAGAGGGCCGTGTTAGGGTCCTGCAGAAGGCCGACGCGGCTCTTGATGGCGACGAAGCGCGAACCTGCCTTCTTGGCTTCGGTCTGGACGAAGGTCCGGAGCGCGGGGAGGTCGCCCTTGAATTCCGTCGTGAAGGCGGCATTCATCCACCGGCGCGAAACTTCGGGAGTCGGGATCTGGGTCTTCATGATTCTTCTTCTCCTGAGTAAGTAGAGCAACATTGCCCTACAGGGTGCGGTCACAGCCACACCCGAAGAGAGCGACGGTCAATGCC
>JAYRRV010000052.1:0-4530 GCA_041909955.1 Candidatus Altimarinota bacterium | reverse complement strand
CTGAACATTGTCAAAAAAACGGGGAGCTCCATCATCGACCTGATCGACAAAGGAAAAGAAAAGATTAAAAAACTCCAGGAGGAGAATCTTCCCAAAGATCTCATCATTGAAACGACGCTCGACCAGTCGACCATCATTCACCGGGACGTGGAACAGCTTGTGCATGACGGAATCCTGACCATCATCCTCGTCACCACCATACTTTTCCTGTTCGTGGGACTCAAAGAGGCCTTCGTGGCGGGACTGGCGGTTCCGCTGGTATTCTGCGCGACCTTCGGACTCATGCTCGTCACGGGCATCACCCTGAACTTTCTATCACTGTTCTCATTAATCCTGTCGCTCGGTCTGCTCGTGGACGACGCCATCGTGGTTGTACAGGCAACCAAACAGTATCTGAAAACCGGCAAATTCACCCCTGAAGAGGCCGTTCTGCTCGTGTTCCACGACTATAAGGTGCTTCTCACCACGACAACCCTGACCACCATCTGGGCGTTCATCCCGCTTATTCTGGCCACTGGCATCATCGGCCAGTTCATCCGGTCAATTCCGATCACCGTTTCCGTGACACTCGCGGCCTCGTACGTTATCGCCATCATCATCAACCACCCGATGGCGATCATTCTTGAACGCTTCAGGCTCACACGTTCATACTTCAAGGCGGTATTTGCGGCCGCAGCCGTCGGACTCGCCGCTTCGGTTCTGATGACCATAACCGGAAAAATGGACATAGTCGGAGGGATCATTACCATACTCATCCTGGGAATCGTCTTCTTCGCCCTGCTCGCCTGGTACCGTTCATCGCTGAAAGCGAAACTCCTCCGCAACGAAGATCTCCTGCTGGAAGAAAAAGCCGATCCCGAAAAGATCAAAGCAAAAATCCGTCACCATTACCTCGACGAGGGTCAGCAGAAAAGCCTGACGAGCAGAATCATCAACGGAGTAATCAAAATCGAGAAATTCCTGGAAATCTACGGGAAAATCCTTAAAGGAATTCTCATGAACAAAGGCCGCACCGCAGCCGTTCTGGCTGTCGTTGCCATTTTGTTCGCGGTATCGGTAAGCCTCCCGGCCACCGGCATCCTGAAATCGGAATTCATCCCCCCGTCCGACGCGGAATATTTTTACATCAACATCGAAGGGCCGCAGGGACTGGTTACGTCGGAAACGAGGAAAATCGCCGACATGGTACAGCCGTACCTTCTGAAGGAAAATGCGATCAAGAACTTTTCTCTGGTCATCGGCGCGGCCGGAGTGGATTCAAGCAGCAGAACATCGGGAGGCAGCGGCAACGGAAAAACCAATGCTGCCCAGTTCGCCGTAAATCTTTATCCCTACAAAACCAGACCTGCCAGCGAAACAACGGGGAACATCGAAAAATCCTACACCATCGCCCAGCGCATCCGTAAAGAAATCGCGTCAGTCCAGGGCGCGAAAATAACGGTGACCGAGGTTTCCGGAGGCCCGCCCAGCGGCTCCGACTTCGAAGCGCGCGTCTTGGGAACTGACCTGAAAGAACTCGAAAAACAGGTGAACGAACTCAAAACGATCCTGGAGCAGATACCCGGAGCCATTAACATCAAAACGTCCGTGGCACTCACGCCGGGTGAATTCACCCTCAAGCTCGACCCGGATCAGATGCAGCTCCGCGGGATCACCTCGGGGCAGGTGGCATCCACGCTCCGCACCGCTTTCAGCGGCAGCGAAATAACCAAAATACTCCACAACGGAGACGAATTAAGCATCCGCGCGGAATTCGGCCAGAACCTTATTTCCAACATCGATTCTCTCAAATCACTTGCTCTTTCCAACGGCCGCGGACAAAACTTCATCCTGAACGACATCGCCAGGATAGAAATCGACTCGTCCCTCAATTCCATCAGCCGCATAGACGAAAAACGCGCGCTGGTGCTTTCCGCGAGCGTTGAAAAACCGCACCTCCCTGCGGAAATATTGACTAAATTTCAGGAGCTCGCAAAAAAACACGCTCTGCCAAACGGATACGAAATCGTCTACGGAGGCCAGAACGACACGAATACCGAATCCGTACTGTCCATTCTACGCGCCATGATCGTCGCCATGATTCTCATCATCGGCACGCTCGTCATCCAGTTCAACTCCTTCCGCAAATCCATCCTGGTACTCGCCACCATCCCTCTGGCCCTCACCGGCGTATTCATCGGACTCACCCTCACCGGATTCACCCTGTCGTTCCCCGGACTCATCGGCATACTGGCGCTGTTCGGAATCGTCGTGAAAAACGCGGTGATCCTGGTGGATAAGATCAACCTGAACCTCCGTGTGGGAATACCGTTCGTGGATGCCATCGTGGACGCGTCAAAATCACGCCTGGAAGCCATATTCCTCACATCCATCTGCACCATCTTCGGCATGATTCCGATCACGCTTTCCAGCGAAACATGGCAGGGACTCGGCATGTCGCTGATCTTCGGATTAATGGCCTCAACCTTCCTCACCCTCATTGTCATCCCGATACTCTTCAATATTCTCGTAAAAAAAACTCACGAAAAGGATCAAAAACTCAAGTCACTCATTAAAGCCGTTGACGCAGGAAATGAATAGCGTAGAATCCGGCACCTATCATCAACTCACCGCCAAATATGCCGCTAGGAGAAAACCCAGATCAGCCCGACGAAACGCCGGAAGAACACTCCTTTATATACCGATATGCGGAGGAAAGATTTAATGACGGATACAGGCTGGATCACGACACCATGAATGTCTGGGTCATCCTGGGATACATCGTTCCCGGCCTTCCGCGATCCTTCGAAAAAATAAAACCCCTGAGGCGTTATGCGGAATACGTCGCGGAAATTGACCGGAGACACGGCGAAAACGGAAGATATTCCGCTCTCCTGATGCAACGAAGCGATCCTGCATCCGTCACCGCTTTTGATGCACTCGTCGAAGCATTCAACGCCGACCTGGAACGAATCAAGCGCGAACAAGATTACGCCACGATAAAAAAATTCCTCGCAAGCGCCAAAGAACTGGTCTACTCAAAAAAATAGCTCGCTCACCGGCCCGCGGCGTTCACAAGATCAAGTTTTTGGCTGCGGCTCAGCTGTTTCAGTTCATACTCACGGCGCCTGGCATCCTTCATGGTCCGGCACCGTTTGGCGTACACCAGCTTCACGGGCCTGCGGGCACGGGTATACCTCGCGCCTGACTTCAAATGATTATGGGCATGCAGCCGTTTTTTCACGTCGGGCGTCGAACCCGAATAAAGCGTACCGTCGCTGCACTCCAGCATGTAAACAAAAAAAGCCATCGCCCACATTATAAGCCAAAACCCATATACCGCTTAATCCAAACCTAAAAAATCCTTCCAGCTCACAAATTCTCCGGCATATTTGCGGTCAGGGTTCGAAGGCAAACAAGGATCTTCTTTATAACGACGTTTGTATTCAATAACTGATGTCACCCTTAAACGGCGCGCGGAATCTCTCGCCTCCTCATGAGTCTGATAAAGTTCTGCGGAACGTTCAACGCCGCTTTTATTTTCCGTTCCTAAAAAATCCTTCCAGTTTAGAAAAGTCCTCCCATACTTCGATTCAGGACTGGATGGAAGACGGGGATCCTCGCGGTAACGCCGGAGATATTCCGCCGAGGTCTGTATGCCCAACACCTGGACGGCAGTTCGCGCTTCACCGTAAGTCTGGTAAAGTTCCATGGAACGTTCGGCATTACTCGTTGTATCAGTACCGAGAAAATCCATCCAGCTCACAAACAACTCTCCATACTTCCCTTCAGGATTGGCCGGAAGACGGGGATCCTCGCGGTATCGCCGGAGGTATTCCGCCGCAGTCCGTATACCCAAAGCCTGAACGGCATTTTGCGCTTCATCATAAGCTCCATACAGAATCTGCAACCTTCTCCATGGACTTATCCTGTCCGTCCCTAAAAAATCCGTCCAACTCACAAAAGCTTCGCCGTATCTTTGATTTGGCTGGGAGGGCAAACAGGGATCTTCTCTATACCTCCTCTTATACTCTTTAACCGACCGTATCCCCAAACGCTGCACGGCAGTTTTTGCCTCAAGGTAAGTTTGATAAATAAGTGCTGCTCTTTCCCTCGAATCTATCCTGTCTGTCCGCAAAAATTCCATCCAGCTCACAAATTCTTCACCATATATTTTGGATGGATTAGAGGGCAACCGCGGATCCTCATGGTACCGGCTGTTATATTCCGTCGATGATGTTATTCCCAATGCCCGGGCCGACGCGGACGCTTCTTCACAGGTTGGATAAGGCCGAATCATTTCCAGGCCGTCAAAAACCCTTTGAACCGTTGAGGAAAGCATCTCCCTGAATTCCCCCTCGCCTTCATAAACAAAATGATGCACTAGAAAATCCCGCCTTTCACTCAACTGCTTAAGCTGTTCCTTGGTGTATCCCGCCAACTCTTCGAACTCCCTGCTGTTCCTGTACCCCGCGACAAAGGTTCTGTTGCCGAACTGATTGTTAAGAAACACGACAATCTGATGCTCGCGCAAATGAATCGTCCAGTAGG
>JAYRRV010000051.1:0-6157 GCA_041909955.1 Candidatus Altimarinota bacterium | reverse complement strand
TTTTTTGCCGATACGTTTGACCACCTCTTCGACGGCGTTCTCAAACGGTACCGTCACCTGGGTGCCCACGGACATGTCCCGGATGATGATGGTTCCTTCCCGGACTTCCGTAAGCCCGAGAATCAGGGTATAGGGAACCTTGAATTTATCGGCCAGCCGCATTTGCGTCTTGATAGCACCTTTTCCCAAAGCTCCCATCGTACGGACACCCGCTTCACGGAGTTCGGAAATCAAAGGAAGACATTTCTTTTTCGCTTCGTCGCCGAGCTGAGCGACAAATACGTGCAGATCGTCCTTTTCGGGAACACGGATCTTTTCACGTTTCATGGCGGCCACAAGCCGTTCCATGCCGGCGGCAAAACCGCAGGCCGGAGTTTTCTGTCCCCCCATCAGTTCAATGAGGCCGTCATAACGTCCGCCCCCGCCAATGGCGTTCTGGGCACCGTCATGTTTATCCCAGAACTCGAACACGGTTTTGGTGTAATAATCCAACCCGCGCACGAGGCTGTTGTTCTGGTGGTATTTGATGCCCATTTCCTCCAGGAACTCCTTCACGTTCTTATCGTATTCCTTGCATTCGGAGCACAGGTAATCGCCGAGTTTTGGTGCGATCTGGGCCAGAATCTGGCAGTCTTCCTCCTTGCAGTCCAGAAGGCGCAAAGGATTTTTCTCCAGACGGTACTTGCAGTCCGCGCACAGCGAACGGTCCTTGCCGAAATAAAAATCTTTCAGGATGTTGATGTAGTTCGGTCGGCAGACTTCACACCCGATGCTGTTGATCTGAAGGTTGAAAAGCTCGGCGATGCCGAGATCGTTCAGAATCGTGTGGGCGGTCTGGATTACCTGCGCATCCAGCGCCGGATCGGTTTCACCGATACACTCAAAGCCGAACTGCCAGAACATCCGATAGCGCCCCTTTTGCGGACGGTCGTAACGGAAGTGGGGTTCAATGTAATAGAGTTCAACGGGCTGGGGCAAAGCCTGCATCCCGTTCTGGATGTAGGAGCGCACGACGCCGGCGGTTCCCTCCGGTTTCAGCGTCAGACTGCGGCCCTTCCGGTCCTGGAAGGTGTACATTTCCTTGCTCACGATATCGCTAGTAGCGCCGATGCCACGCGTAAAAACGTCGGTAAACTCAAAAATCGGGGTAGTGATGCGTCGGTAGCCCGCCTGACGGCAGCGGTGGCGGACGGCTTTTTTGATGAATGTGTGATACTTGTGATCATTGGGAAGAATATCGTGAACTCCCTTCGGCGTCTGGTACGGGGGCGTTAAAGGTCCCGTCGAGGAGCTGTCATCTTCGTCGTTCATGAAGTTTTGCTTCTTGCTGTCCATCTTGCTTTCAATAAAGAATATTGAGGAACGTAAACACCAAGGAGTATAGCACAAAACACCCGATGCACAAGGGATAAAGTGGCTTTTCTCCAGTATATTTTTTGAGTGCTATTTTGAATAAAGTCGGAGGTTCGGATCACCCAGAACAACACGCCCCCTCTTACTGATATCAAGGAATTTCCGAAGACCTCCGGTGCGCCGCACATGGAAGAATGCGGCTCCCGCGATCATCGCAGCGTTGTCGGTACAGTAAGAAATATCCGAAGGGAAATCAAAAACGGGTCGGGTTTTCAGCGCCACGATTTTTCCCTTGGAATCATGGAAAACCCCCTTCTCAATCTTCTCCCGGATCATCGCCCTCAGACGCAGGTTCGCGGAAACCCCACCGGAAATGATGATGGTTTTTGCCCTGAATTTTTGGGAAGCCCGCAAAAGCTTGTCGGAAAGCACTCCGCACACGGCTTCCTGGAACGAGGCTGCGCAATCGGCGATAAACTCTTCTTCGAGCCGCCCGTTATTTTGGTGTTCCTCACGGATACAATTAAGCATTGCCGTTTTAAGCCCCGAAAAACTAAAATCATAACTTGCGTCGCCCATGTAAGCTCTCGGGAATTTATACTGGAGCGCGTTCCCGGCATGTGCCGCGCGGGCGATGTGGGGTCCTCCGGGATATCCCATGCCCAGAAGCCGCGCCACTTTGTCAAAAGCTTCGCCGGCTGCATCGTCCAGTGTTTCCCCAAGGAGTTCAAAGGTGTCGTGTCCCCGCATGAGCACCAGTTCGTTATGGCCACCGGAAGCCGTCAGGACGACGCAGGGAAACTCAACATGCTCCGATGTTCTGCCCAGCCAGTTCGCGTAAATATGTCCGGCGATGTGGTTCACCGGGATCAAAGGTTTCCCATAAACCGTCGCAAGCGTTGATGCCGCGGTCGTGCCGATAATAAGCGAACTCAGGAGTCCCGGCCCTTGGGTCACGGCAATCGCGTCGATATCTTCAAAAGTTATTGCCGCAGTACGCAGTGCCTCCTCAATCACCGGAATGATCTTCACCACATGTTCCCTCGCGGCCACTTCGGGAACAACACCGCCCGTGGCCTGGTGCAGCGGAACCTGAGAAAAAATCACGTTGCTTAAAACTTTCACGCCGTCTTCAACGACCGCGGCAGCAGTTTCATCGCACGAAGTTTCTATCCCCAAAATTCGCATAGGCAAAAAAGAAGAACACAACGAGTGTAGGCAGACCGGGCGAAGAATGCAACCCGTGCTTTCATCCGAAAAATCAGCGATAAACTGATCTATTCTTCATTTTCCGTTCAACATACTCCTCGATTTCCAGCCAGGACGCCCGCGGCTTCATTCCCATAAAATCACAAAGGTATCCAAGTGCTTCGGTAGCCTTGGCCGGATCATCCATATGAACACGGGAGAGCGCCATGAGGTTGGAACATACTCTGTCGCCATGCAACACAAGTGCGGAGGCAAAGACGCGGAAGAGTTCGCTCTGCTTTCCGGGAATATCCAGCATCCGTTGAAGAAGCGACGAATCTTTAAAAATATTCATCCCTGAATAGTTCGCACAACCATCGAGGTATACCGAAATGTCAGCCCAGAAAACTTCATCATAAGGAAACTGCCTCTCCATTCTTTGAAAAAATTCCTGGTACCGTCGATAGGCAAATTCGATAAAATCTACCCCTTCAAGACTGTCAGACATTCCCCGTTCCCCATCGGCTTTTTGCCAAAGGGCGGACAGCTTTTGTTTGGCCGTCAAACGTAATGCTTCAACACGCAGCTGATCCGGAGTTTTTTCCACTGCTCCAAAAAGTTTGGCGTGAATATCTTTTCCAATGGTTCGGATCCTGTGGACTATGCCGCGAGGAACGTTTCCCTCCTGGGAGGGAGCATCTGCGCCATCTTCACGTGGGGCACCTGTGGGTTTTTGGGTCATAACTTTGGTTAGTATCCGACATATCATTACAGAGTAGCACAGATGAGGCATAAATTGAAGTCCACATACCGGATCAGTGAACGATCCTCGGAGTAATTCTTGTGCCGATATTTGAAATTCCCCGGACAATATCTTTGAGATGCTGAAGATTTTTGCCGTTGTGTTTTCCGCGGGCGATCACCGTGGGGACATCCTGTTCCGCCGCGGCTTTGGCAGCGCGGAGTTTGCTGGCCATGCCTCCCGTGCCGGTCTTGTTGCCGCCTTTACCGCAAGCTGCAATAAATTCGTCGGACAGATCATCCACCGAAAGCTGTCGTATCAATTGGGCATCCGGTTCATTGGGGTTCTTGTCATACACTCCTTCGACATCCGTGAGGAGAATGAGGATTTTTGCGTGAACCAGTTGCGCCAGTCTTGAAGCCAATTGATCGTTGTCGCCAAGTTTCAACTCCTCGTCGGCGATGGGATCGTTTTCATTCGCGATGGTGACAACTTCCTTTGGCTGGGAACGAAGGGTTCGCAGAATCTTCGCACGTTCCTTTTCATCCGCAAGATTGGCCCAGGTGAGCAGCAGCTGGCTGGCAATGCGGGAAGGTTTGGCGGAACCGAACAGGTCGACATATTTTGCCATAAGACGGGGCTGCCCGATGGCGGCATAAATCTGTTTACGGACGATGGGGTCCATATTCTCGGCAAGTTCAATAAGTTCTTTGCCCGCCGCAACCGCTCCGGAGCTCACCAGAATGACCCGTTTTCCGGTATCTTCAATAATCTGACCGATGCTCTGGGTCAGGTCGCTTAAGAAATTCAGATCCAGTTTGTTGGGTTCGCCGTGCCCGTTTGCCTCGCGGGAGACCAGTCCGCTTCCGACCTTGATCACAATGCTGTCGCGTTCAACCGAATGTTGTTGTTCGTAGGATGTCATAAGAAATTGAAGGTAACATATAAATAAAAAACCCCAGTCTTCTGGGGCCTATTCCGTTTCCTGTTCAAAATAAGCATTACCCCAGAAGGGGAGAAAATGACGGGAGAGCCGGTGCCGGGGGAGTAATGCGGAAATTTTTCATATGCGCCAATTATAGGAACGGGTAGCAAAAAGTCAAACCGACGTTGTTGCGAATTGAATGGAAGAGCCAACCGCCACCTTTGAACTGCCGCCGGATTGCATGATCCTCGCTGTTTCAAAAACACTGGTTGGCCCGCGATCACATCTCCTTTCAGAGATCGCGGGGAAATTGGGACTTCGCGCAGCACGGAATGTGCACGCGTCGTCACGTTGTTGGGTTTCGTATCCGAATCTAGCCCACGATCATGGACTTGGACAGCGACGTCAGCCGGGGCCACACGGCCACGGGCTGCACGAGCTTCTTGGCGTGGCTCTGGTCGCCGTACCCGTTGAACTGCTTGACCTGCTTCCCGCCGCAGTTGTTGGGGACGCTGAAGGTCCGGACGCTGCCGCGCCAGGGCATCAGGCCCGCCTCGGCCGCGATGTGCTGGAGCACGCGGATGTTCGACTGGGCCATCAGGAAGCCCTCCATCCCCGAGACGCAGTCATCGAAGTGCGACTCGGAGTACTGCCGGATCTGCGGGTGACTGGACGACACCTCGAACTGCTCGAGGTTGTCGTCGTCCTCGAAGAACGTGCGGTCGCACATCGTGCTGTCAAGGAGGTCCCCCGGGACGCCGTAGTAGTCGGTGACGCCCGAAGGGTAGTTGGCGAGCTCGATGTCGAGATGCCCGCCGCTCATGAACACGGAGAATCCGCTGTTCGTGAACGGGAGCCGGATGGCGCCGAGACTCGCGCGGAAGCTGAGGATCTGGAGCGCGATGTCATTCGGCTCCCTGCCCTTCTTCTTCGCGATGGCATCGATCTCCCGGCGGCACGCGGACTTCAGGGTCGCGACGTCGGACTTGACCGCGGGATCCCTGGGGTTGACCTCTCGGTACGAGCCCCAGCTGTCGGCCAATTCGCCGCACGCGATCGCTTGGCCAAGCGTCAGGTTCGTGGGGTCATACCCGCGCACCGTGCATGCCATGAGGAAGAGACCCCTCCACTGCTGGAGCTTGTCCTCACGGCTGCTGTAGGCCTGCTTCACGACGACCCGCTTGCCGTACCGGCGCGCGATCGGCGCGAGGACATCGGTCAGAAGCCTCACCACGGGAACGCGCGCGAACCGCCGCTGGACGAGGCCGTCGTTGAACTCCGGGGGGATCACGGCGAACTTGTCGGGGTCACCCTCCGCCTCGGGGGCGATGGGCACCTCCGTGTAGTCGTGATCGTCGCAGTCCACCGCGACCAGGGGCATGTCGCCCAAACGATTGCTCTTCATCTTCCATACCTCTCTTGGGGGTAACGTGCCGCTCTTGTAATTCATCCCGCGACACATCTGCACTGGGACTTTCTGCCTTTTCGTCGAAAAAACAGGAAGCCCCAGTGCATGAATAATTCGAATTGAAACCCGACTGTAAAAGAACGAGACCGTAAACCCATCATGGATGAGTTATTGGCCAACCGCTGCCTTTGAACTGCTGCCGGATCGCATGATCCTTGCTGTTTCAAAAACACTGGTTGGCCCGCGATCGATCTCCTTTCGACGATCACGGGGGAAGTTGGGACGTCGGCCACCCGGAATGGGAGCCGTCGTCACCGGTAATGGTTCAGTTGTGAATTCCCGCGCTTGAAGGCGGCGGGACGGTGACCTGGGTGTGCGCGGATCAGCCCTGGGGCCTCATGAGCTCCGGGAACATCTCCATCGCGGGCGCTCCCTTGGCGAGGAGGAGCTCGCGCGCGAGCCGGTGGGCCACGTCGTTCGCCCAGACGGCCATGCGCTCGCCGGTCTCGACGTGTCGGATGTCCTTCAACAGGGCGTGGCA
>JAYRRV010000050.1:0-3871 GCA_041909955.1 Candidatus Altimarinota bacterium | reverse complement strand
TTATCGCGGAAGCCCAAACGGGGCGGCCAGGTAGCCTTTATTGACGCGGAACACGCACTGGACCCCGAATATGCCCGCAAGATCGGAGTGGACGTGGACAATCTGTTGATATCGCAGCCGGACAGCGGCGAACAGGCCCTGGAGATCACCGAAACACTGGTCCGTTCCAACGCGATTGATGTCGTGGTGGTCGACTCCGTCGCCGCGTTGACGCCAAAAGCGGAAATCGAAGGTGATATGGGGGATTCACACATGGGACTGCAGGCCCGCCTTATGAGTCAGGCCCTCCGAAAACTCACGAGCGCCATTAGCAAATCCAAAACCACGGTGATCTTTATTAATCAGATCCGCATGAAGATCGGTATCATGTTCGGAAATCCGGAAACCACCACGGGAGGTCAGGCGCTCAAATTTTACTCTTCCGTACGCATGGATATCCGCGGCATTGGAAAAATTGAAGATGGCAGCGGCGAGGAAAAAAAGATACTGGGTAACCGTGTGCGAGTGAAAATCGTGAAGAACAAAATTGCGCCGCCGTTCCGCACAGCGGAGTTTGATATCCTCTACAACAGGGGAATTTCCTACGCGGGTGATCTGCTCGATCTGGCAACAAGGTATGAAGTCGCCCAGAAGAGCGGAGCCTTCTACAGCTACAAAGAGATCAAGCTCGGACAGGGCCGTGAAAATGCAAAAGGATTCCTGGAGACCAATCACAAAGTGATGAAAGAGATCGAAAAAGAGGTTCTCGCGATCGTCGAAAAAATTCACAAGGAGGAAAATCGTAGCGCTGATCACGTGCACGGAGGTCTGTCTCCGGCGGCGCCCGTTGCCGCCCCGGTAAAAGCGACCGCAAAGACCGCTATCCGGACCTCCGCAAGTAAAGAGGTCTAAACTAACTGACACTCCATGAACGGTGAACAACAAATACAACCCGATAAGATCATCTTCAACTACGCCTGCGCGCTTCTGGCGCGCAGGCGTTACAGCATAACCGAGTTCCGAAGCAAGATTGAAAAAAAATTTCCGGACCGGGTCGATGCGACCACGGAAGTGATGGAACTTTTTATCAACCGGAAATACCTGGACGACAACCAGTACGCCACGCTCTACATCCGTGAACAACTCCGGAGGAAACCCCAGGGACTTCGCCTCATCAAGCAAAAACTCCGTCAAAAAGGAATCAGCGAAACAACACTCAGCGGAGTGTTCCAGGAACAGGTCATTGACGAGGATGAGCTCATCCGGGAGGCTGTCGACAAAAAGTCCAGGACTATAAAAATTACGGATCCGCTGAAGAAAAAGCAAAAGCTTTTCCGTTTCCTTGTTTCACGCGGATTCGCCCACGATTTGATACTCAAAGCGCTGAACGACCACCGGCAGAATTAAGCACTCCCTGGCAGATCCTGGATTTCCCGGAGATATTTGTCGATTCGTTTAGTCAGCAGATCATAGAGCGACTCATCAACTTTTCCCTTTTTCAGTCTTTCTTCCAGCAGGTCGCGCAAGCGGTAAAGTTCGGCCTCGCACCGCTTGGACTTCCATTTATATTCGGAAAAAGTCGCGTCAATCTCTTCCATGTATTTGGAAATGGCCCGCTTCTTTTTATGTGAGCTGACGCTGAATCCCATGACGGCCGCAAGTCCGGAAATAATCGAAACAACAATGGCAATCGTTTCCCAAGGAATACGAGGAAGGGCACCGGGCTTTTGAGCCTCAATATCTTTTTTCGGATTCTCTTTTATTGCCGTCTCATCAATGGTTTTAAGTTTTTCCGGTGAAATAAGCTGATAGTTGTTCAGGCGAAGATTCGGGGTTGTCTGTAAAGATGAGGTTTGGGCGAAGGCAGTCGGAAAAATGGAGATACATGCTGCGGAAACCAAGAACATGGAGAAAAACCTGCGCATACGGGAATAAAGAGGATAGTATGCCAATTCTAAATGAGATAAATCCTGTGTCAACCGCACCCCCGTATGTATTTACAAAAGCAAAAAAACAGTATACTATGACAACGATACAGGATCTCATGATGAGCATCCTGGATTTTCCGCATCCACCCTATAATTTTTATAACATGCAATCTCAATTCCTCGCCGCCATAAACCAGCTTTGCGATGAAAAAGGAATACCCAAAGACAAAGTGATGGAGACCATTAAGGCCGCGCTGCGCGCGGCGTACCGAAAGGACTACGGGAACCGTGATCAGAACATCGACGTGGAGCTCAATGAAAAAACGGAAGCTTTCACGGTTTTCCTGATCAAGAAAGTGGTCAAGAAAGTTGAAAATCCGGAAATGGAAATGACGCTTGCCGAAGCGCGAAAATACAAGAAAGACGCAAAGGTTGAGGATGAAATCCGCATCGACGTGACTCCGATTGAATATGGACGTATCGCGGCTCAGTCGGCAAAACAGGTGATCATCCAGCGCATCCAGGAGGCTGAACGCGAAGTTATGTACGACACGTTCAAGGACCGCGAAAACGAACTCATTAACGCACTGGTGCACCGCGTGGAAAATCAGAACGTCTACGTGAATCTGGACAACAAGATCACCACGATTCTTCCTCCGGACCAGCAGATCCCGCGCGAGCGTTACTACGGCGGCCAGCGCATCAAGCTATATCTGGACAAAGTGATCAAGACCACCAAAGGTCCTCAGCTCCTCATTTCCCGCACCCATCCAAGCCTCGTCAAGAAGCTCATGGAGCTCGAAATTCCGGAAATTAAAAGCAACCTTGTGGAAATCAAGGCCATTGCCCGCGAACCGGGAGTGCGCTCCAAAGTTGCCGTCAGCTCAAGCGATCCAAAGATCGATCCGATCGGATCATGCGTGGGCCAGAAAGGTGTGCGCGTTTCCAACGTCATGGATGAACTGAACGGTGAACGCATCGACATTATTTTATGGAACGAAAATTCCGAGGAGTATATCAAGACGGCGCTGTCCCCTGCAAAAGTCGCGTTGATTGCCCTGGATAAAGAGGCAAAACGGGCAAAAGTATACGTAAACCCTGACCAGCGTCCTCTGGCCATCGGCAAGAACGGGCAGAACGTGCGTCTGGCATCAAAGCTCACAGGATTTGAACTGGATATTATGGACGTTGGGGAACTTGGCGCCGCCCCGGCCGGCGCAGCCGATCAGAAAAAAACCGTTGAAAACATCGCAGATCTTGAAGGCATCACGCCGGAAATCGTTGAAAAACTTGCCAAAGCCAACCTCAGCCAGGTCGGTCAGCTTCACGGCCTTACCACCAAAGACCTCATGGGCATTGAGGGCATTACCGAGGAAGAAGCCGAGCTCATCGGTGAAGCGGTGAAAAAGGTGGCGTAACCTGACACAGCAGCTGCGTAATATTCCATTATTACAATAAAAGAACCCCTCCGCGGCGGGGTTCTTTTCACATACGACGGTAGTGGCATCTAAGCCGCCTTCTTTCGCCTCTCAAACTCATCCTGGTACTCACCGTAGGCTGCAGCCAGTTTCTTGCTCACCGCGTTGAAAGACAGAACATCCTTCACCATCAGACCGAAGGGGAAACCCCCTTGAAGGGAGTTTCCCGGCTTATTCATAGGATCAAACACCTCGGTTTGAACTTCCTGTTCCGTCGGCATCTCGATTTTGGCATTGCGGATTTTTCCCTGGAGCACTGAAGGAAGAGTGGCAAAAAACTCGGGGTTGTGTTCAACGAGAAGCACCTGGATCTTTCTCAGAAGGCGGACGTAATAAGCATACGAAGGAATTCCCTTGGCAACCTGTGCGTCAATGGCCTCGACGGCCTTTTCGATCTCCAGAACGTCCTCAGGGAGCATGGAGTGAACGGTCGAAGGAACAAAAGCATCCTTGCGTTGAACCGCCTCGGCATAGCGTTTTTTCCTT
>JAYRRV010000049.1:0-2221 GCA_041909955.1 Candidatus Altimarinota bacterium | reverse complement strand
TTGATGACCATGTTCTACCGCTATCTGCGTCCGGTCATTGATGGAGGTCATTTATACATTGCCCAGCCGCCGTTATACAAGCTGACTGCTGGAAAGAAGGTTGAGTACGTTTATCTCGAAGACAAAAAGGAGGAGGCCCTCAAGAAGTTCCCCGATCCTTCCAAAGTAGGTATCCAGCGTTACAAGGGTCTTGGTGAGATGAACCCTGAACAGCTTTGGGAAACGACTTTGGATCCTCAGCGCCGCATGATGTACAAGGTGAATATCGTTGATGCGGAGGATGCCGACCGCGTGTTTGAAACGTTAATGGGGGCGGAAGTTCTTCCCCGCAAGAAGTTCATCCAGTCGCACGCCAAAAAGGTGAAGAACCTGGATATTTAATTATCTAGTCTTCGTTGGTGAAGTTGCTCTCCCAGTTGGAACCCATGAATGCTTTGCGTGATTCCGGGTCTCGGTTTTTGAGTTGTTCAACCTGTTCAGCGATGGTGGACCAGAATTTTGCCGTTCCTCTAGGCGCAAAACTCGGTTTATATGCTGCGGATGCGGAAGGAATCAACGAGTTTGAGCGGGCAGGTGGATTGCTGGATATGCGGGATCCGCTTTCGCGGTTGGTCACATCGGTTTCCGTTCTGGTACGGATCGGCATCAGGTATAACTCGGCGTCGGCAGGGTCGATCTTGTAGAACTTTCTTTTTCTGACAAATATCACCGGGCTTCCCGGATACACGCTTCCCCTGATGGTTTCGTAGTAAGATTGGAAATCATAGAGCGTTTCGG
Organism: Candidatus Altimarinota bacterium; assembly: GCA_041909955.1. GTDB lineage: Bacteria > Patescibacteriota > Gracilibacteria > UBA1369 > UBA1369 > PALSA-1335. The sequence continues at coordinate 1,444 of JAYRRV010000049.1, read as the reverse complement.
TGTCCGACATAATCGGGCCGGGTCCGGACAGAATCTTACTGTTGTTGACCCTTACATCAAAAATATGATTTCCTTTCCTGATGCTCAGAACGGTGTGGTCTTCGTCCTTGGCCGGTTTTTCGCAGTTCAATTCATAGCAGCCTGTCGGAATCATTTTGGTGTACACGACCATTTTCTCTTTTGACCTTCCAAGGTTTTCGGCGAGTTCTTCAAGCTGATTGTCCTGGTCCACTTCAATGGATTTCCAGACAAATTCTACCAGTTTTCCTCCTTGGACCAGCAGGGAGTTTGTTGCCCCGGTTTTCGTCCTTTTTGCGAGTGCCTGGGGGGATTTGTAGCGCACAACATGATCTTCGATCGCGGTCTGGGGAATGTCGACGTAGAACGTCACTGCTCGCTCGGGGTCAGGGTGGACGGTTTTGAGTTTGAAGCTGATGATGTTTCCTTCTGCGGCCTTGCGGGATTCGATGGCGAACTCTTCACCTTCGTATTCCAGAAGACTGTCGATGCCGATACGCGATTTTGGCACAATTTTGTCGCACCGCTTCTCCCTAACGTTGACGGTGAATACCGCGCTTCTTCCTGCTTTGTTTTTATACCCTTCGTAGTGCTCGGTGAACGATACCTCAACTTTTTCAGGATCTATTCCGAGCCGGTTTCTGAAAAATTCAGACCATGTTTCCGCTCCTCCTTCGTCGTCGAACGGGATTGGCATATCCATGTTGATCAACGGGGCCACCAGGTCTCTGGTCAGAAGGGGAACTCTGATTTCCATTTTGAGACTGGTCCCCTGGACACGGGCCGCCGAGTTCATGGTGTCACCTATGGCCGTCCAATCGTGTGCCGCGCCGAGTTTGAGTTTCATGAAGCCCACATCTCCGGTATATACCGATGTTGTCGTCGAGATTTTTGGAGAGAGTCGCGTTTCATTTTCGAGTCTTTGTAGGAGGGCGTTCTGTTCCTCCATATCGAGATCCTCGGGTTTTATTGAATCTCCCGCGTATTTTTTGTGGGCAATTTCCAGGAGTTTCGCTCTGAATACCTCTGAAACTTCGCCAAGTTTGTGTCTGACCAGTATTGCCGCCTTGAGGGCGTTGTTTGCAAAAAATTCCGGCCGGCGTTCGGTGGAGTTGTGTCCAAGAGGATCTCTTCCGTTCCGGTCAATAGGAGCTCCAAATTCCATCAATCCCATATCGCCTACGGCTTTGTCCCATACTCCTCCGTACATTTGTCCTGTTTTTTGGATCAGGTTCAGGAACTCTTCAAGTACCGCCCGGAGTGTTTCGATGTCCTGGGTGGTTTCTTCGTCTTCCAGGGCTTCTTTGAGAATTTCACAAATATAGGTGTATCCCGCGATGTCGGTGTAAAAAACGGTCAGGGTTTCTTTCACGATGTCCGCCATTCCGTCCCGCATAGTTGTCCGTGCGATCTGGGGGTCGACCCC
>JAYRRV010000048.1:0-2911 GCA_041909955.1 Candidatus Altimarinota bacterium | reverse complement strand
GTAGATGACGCCCACCAGCACCTCGTTTTTATACATCAGCCCGATGGAGACGGCGTAAAAACTGTAGCCGTGGGCGTAATTGGTTGTTCCGTCGATAGGGTCTATGACCCACCGGAAATCGGAAGGTTTGATGCCGCAGTCTCCTCCTTCTTCAGCTAAAAAGCAGTGGTCGGGGAATTTTTTTTTGATGGCGTCCACGATGTATTTTTCGGCCAGGGTGTCGACTTCGGTCACCAGGTTTCGTTTGTCGCCGCCTTTGTAATTGATTTGGATGTTGGTCTGATAATAGTCCAGGAGGATTTTCCCGGCCTTTTTTGCGATTTTGACGGCGAAGTCGTGATAGAGTTTGATGTCCATGCCATAAATGTACTTTGGGGTGGGGTGTTTGTAAAGTCTGTCGCCTTTTTGTGGCTTTCACATGGGCGGGTTGGCCTGGCTCTGCTTTTCCTATATACTGGGTTCCATGAATGCCATCAGTATCAAAAATCTTACGAAAACGTATGCCAGCGGCACCAAGGCCTTGAAGGGGGTGGACCTTGAGGTGAACGAGGGTGATTTTTTCGGTCTGCTGGGTGCGAACGGCGCGGGCAAGACGACGATCATCGGCATTTTAACCGGCCTGGTGAATAAAAGCGGGGGGAGCGTCAAGGTTTTTGGGCATGATCTTGATCTTGAGATTAATCAGATCAAGCGCCAGGTCGGGGTCGTCCCGCAGGAGTTCAATTTTAGTATTTTTGAGAAAGTCATCGACATTGTCGTTTGCCAGGGTGGGTATTTCGGAGTTCCGCGCGCGGTGGCAATGGACCGGGCTGAGGAAATTTTGACGACGCTGGAACTGTGGAATAAAAAGGACCAGCCGAGCAGAGCTCTTTCCGGAGGCATGAAGCGCCGTCTGATGATTGCCCGGGCATTGATTCATCATCCGAAATTGCTTTTTCTGGATGAACCGACGGCAGGGGTGGACGTTGAACTCCGACACGGCATGTGGAAGTACCTGAATAAATTGAACAGGGAAGGGACCACGATTTTCTTGACCACCCACTACCTAGAGGAGGCCGAACAGCTTTGCCGCAACGTGGCGATTATCAAGGAGGGTGAGATCGTCCGGAACGACAGCGTGAAAAATCTGGTCGGGTCGCTTGAAAAACAGACCTACGTTCTCACGATCGAGGGTTCGAACGGCCGCAAAAAGGTCCAGGGGTTCGATCTGCGGTTCATTGATGATGTGACGCTGGAAGCGGATTTGTCCCACCGGCAGACCATGTCCGGTTTTATTCACGAACTTCATGAGAAGGGTTATGTGGTCCGTGATATCCGTCCCAAGGGCAACCGCCTGGAGCAGCTTTTCCTCAACATTCTGAAAACAAAGTCCTAATACTTTACACCCAACCCAGTGAACCCACGCGACACATGGATTTCCTTCATGACGATTCTCCGCAAAGAGGTCGGAAGGTTCATGCGTATCTGGTCGCAGACTCTTCTTCCTCCGGTCATCAACCAATCCCTGTACTTCATTATTTTTGGAGCCTTCATCGGTTCGCAGGTGCGTGACATCAACGGTATCCGGTATATGGCGTTCATTGTTCCCGGACTGGTGATGATGGCGGTGATCAACAGCTCTTTTTCCAATGTGGTGAGTTCGTTTTTCGGTTCAAAATTCCAGAGAAGCATTGAGGAGCTCATGGTCTCTCCAACTCCGAATTCCGTCATCATTGCCGGATATGTGATGGGCGGAGCGGTCCGTGGAATTCTGGTCGGTGCGATTGTTTTCTCCATCTCCATGGTATTTACCCATCCGGTAGTTCACGATCCGTTGATGGTCGCCCTGTTTGTTTTCCTCACGGCGGTGGTGTTTTCTCTTGGCGGCCTGGTGAATGGAATATTTGCCACCAAGTTCGACGATGTGGCCATTTTTCCAACGTTTGTTTTGACTCCGCTGACCTACTTCGGGGGTGTGTTTTATTCCATCAAGGATCTTCCGGAATTCTGGCAGATGCTTACCAAACTGAACCCGATTTTCTACATGATCGACGGGTTCCGTTACGGTTTTTTCGGGGTTTCGGACGTTGACGTGCGGTTCAGCGTGGTGATGCTTATCGGATTTACGGTCATTTTTTCCGCGGTCGCGCTGCATTTGCTCAAGAAGGGGACAGGGCTGAGAAGTTAAGAAAATATTATGAGCGACGTTTTCCGAATTCCGTGGGAGGTTAAAGATGTTTTTTCACTGCTGAAGGGCAGGGAAGAGCTTTTGGTGAAGACAAAACACGGTCTGGAAAAAGAGTCCCTCCGCGTGGATCGGGAGGGGCGGCTGGCCATGACGCCTCATCCGCGCAAACTGGGCGATAAACTGACCGATCCGTATATCACCACGGATTTTTCCGAGAGCCAGCCCGAGTTTATTACGCCTCCGTTCGACACGATCGAGGAGTCGGTGAAGTTTCTGGAAAAGCTTCACGCGTTTGCCTATAAACGGTTGGGGGATGAACTGCTTTGGCCCATGAGCATGCCGGCCAGGCTTCCCGCTGAAAAAGATATTCCGATCGCTTCCTACGGTGATTCTCCCGAAGGCCAAATGAGGGAGATTTACCGCAGGGGTCTGGCTTTGAGGTACGGCAAATATATGCAGACGATCTGCGGGGTTCATTATAATCTGTCGTTCAGCGATGGGCTCTGGGATGTCCTGTATGACAAGTTCGGGAAATCTGCCAGGCAGGGGAGTAAAGGTAAGTTGCGGCGGGATGACGGATTTTCCCGCCAGGATTTCGTGAATGAAGTTTCCATGAATCTGGTGAGGAATTTTATCCGGTACCGGTGGCTGCTGGTATATTTGTTCGGGGCTTCTCCCTACAAGGATGAAAGTTACACGTGCCGGTTGATGGCCAAGGATGCGGATCATGCGATTTCTTTGAGG
>JAYRRV010000047.1:0-2466 GCA_041909955.1 Candidatus Altimarinota bacterium | reverse complement strand
TCTTTGGGGTTTGAGGAAATCGGTCAGCAATATCTGGAGACGGGTCAGCGAAAGATTCTGTTCCAGGTGTCCGTTCTGCGCGAACGAGATCGTACCTTTTTCTTCCGAAATCACGATGATTTTCGCGTCGCTGGTTTCGGAAAGCCCGAGTGCCGCCTTATGGCGTGTTCCGGATACCTGGCTGTAGGTTTTGAATGAGTGCGGCAGCACGCACGACGCCGCGGCCACCAGGCCTTCCCTGATGATGACCGCCCCGTCGTGAAGAGGAGACCTGTTCATAAAAATGCTGAGGATAAGTTCCTTGGAGATTTTCGAGTTCATCGGTATGCCGGTATCGATGTACTCTTTGAGCGGAACAGAATTTTCCAGTACGATCAGGGCTCCGATTTTCTGCTTGCTCATGAAGTCGCAGGATTCCACAAGGTGATTGATGATGGCCGTCATCTCCTTCTCCTTTTGACTCAACGGAATTTTGGTATGTCCGAGTTTCTCGAGTGCCATGCGCAGCTCCTGCTGAAAAATAACGGGGATTGCCACCAAAATGACGGTGAGAAACCGGTCCAGCAGCCATCCCAGCGTCACCAGTTGCAGCACTTTACTCAAGGCAAAAACAAAACCTACGATCACGAGCCCGATGAGTATGTTCACGGCGCGGCTCCCTTTCAGCAGGGCAAAAAGGTAGTAAAAAAGAATGGAAACCAGAAGTATGTCGATGATCACCTGAACCGGCGAAAAGTTCAGAAGCGTGAGATTATCCCAAAATCCCTGGGTTTGATGCCCGATGAAGAGGATGAATTCCGCCAGCCATTTACTCAAAATATCCATAAAAAGCTCATTGCAATGCGGTTACAAGTGTAGCGTGCCGTGCCCACAAGGACAAGCTGAATGTGAGCCAGGAACGTTGAATTTTTTAAGCACAAAAAAACCGGGTGCCGGCGAAGCCGGAACCCGGTGAATGTCATTTTTTACAGCAGTTTGTGCAACTTGTGAAGTTTCTTGCGGTTGAGGTAGAGAATCAGTCCGAACATCGCGACGTATATCACGTCTTCAGGTCCGGAGCTGGCGAGTTTTCCCTTCTGGTCGGCCATTGCTGCCTGTGCTGCTGCGGCGGCCTGTTGTTCCGCGGAAAGCGTGGTGCTTCCCTGTCCGCTTTCGCCGGAGCTGGCGGCAATATTTCCGACATTGCTCAAACTTGAACTCAATGACTGGAGTGCGGCACCGTGTAATTCATCCACAGGAGCTGGGGCCGCGTCGGTGTAGAGCTGTTCCGGTTCCATTGCTGCCGTTGTTTCCGTGGTAGTTTCCGATACTGCTTCGGCGGGCAATCCGGCTGACTCTTCAGTTGTCGATTCGAGCCCGAGTGATGTCCCCGCGCCAAAACCGCTTAATACCTCGTCTTCGGATGGACCTGCGACGATAACATAAGCTTTCATCTGGGGGTGGAATGAACATTTGTAGGCAAACGAACCTCCCGACGTAAATGTGTACGAATAGCTTTCACCGGGATTCAGTGCCGTACTGCTGAAATTGTCGCCGACGATACTGTGAGGAACGCTGTCCTTGTTTGTCCAAACCACGGTTGTTCCCTGCTGGACGCTTAAAGTCGGTGGATCAAACGCAAAATCACTTATGGAAACCTCCTGTGTCGTTCCGGATTGCTGTTGTGTCGCCGCCTGGGTTTCGGTTTGTGTCGCGGACTCGGAACTTAAGAGATCCGCCCTGATTTGCACGGGCTCCTGGATCCAGTATGCGACGTATGCGGCAAAACCAACAACAAGCAGGGCGGCCACCACCTTGATTTTTGTACCCGGCGTGATCTCCTCCTGGTTTTCCTCCTGTTCCTGGTCAACGACCTGTTGTGCAGGCGCAAGATTGGTTTGCTGTTCTTCCTTCTGAAAAAGTTTCTTTACTTTGTTGAAGAGTTCCATAGGTTTTGTGTTAATTTTTATTATGAAATCTTTTCATATTAGCATATTTTTGGTGTTTCTTGAAGCTTGTACCCCGCACCGGCAAGCCAAATCTACTATGCAAATCTTCGAAATGTTTTTTAATTGCATATTTCATGCCTTTGACTGAGTCTTTCTAGAATTTTGCGTTTATTTTTGCTATAATGGTGAGAATTATTTATTTGCACTATGGCTTCTTCACTGCCCCCAATAGACCTCACTCAGCTCAACAGTCCCCAGGAGTACAAGCTCCCCGAACAAATTCCCGTCGTCCCGGTCAAGGATCTGGTGGTATTTCCTTCGATGGTTGTTTCCGTGTACGTCAAAAATGCCGAACTCATCGAATCCGTCAGGCTGGCTATGGATCAAAAGGAACTCATCGGACTTTTTTCGGAAATCAGCCCCCTCAAATCTGTGACTTCGACAGAGAATCTCTATCGAGTCGGCACTGCAGCAGCGGTCCTTCAGGTCATTAAGGGTGAAGGCGCTGACGCCATGGTGCTTGTGGAAGGAATCAACC
>JAYRRV010000046.1:0-4370 GCA_041909955.1 Candidatus Altimarinota bacterium | reverse complement strand
CAAAAAACGAACTCATCGGCCCGGAACAGTACCACCAGTTCGCCAACAATTTCTTCACCGAACGCGTGGCCGAAGTCTACGATAAATACCAGAAAGCGCTCTATAAAAACAGCGCGCTCGACTTTGATGACATCATCATGAAAACGGTTGAGCTCTTCAGGCAGCACCAAAACGTTCTCGACCGGTTCCAGGAAAAGTTCCAGTTCATTTCCGTGGACGAGTACCAGGATACGAACCACGCGCAATATATTTTGACCAACATGCTTGCCGAAAAATACCGCAACCTGTGCGTCATCGGCGATTCGGACCAGAGCATTTACAGTTTCCGCGGAGCCAACATCACGAACATTCTGAACTTCGAAAAAGATTATCCGGATGCGGTAACCATCATGCTGGAGCAGAACTACCGTTCCACCCAGAACATTCTTGATGCCGCGCACAACATCATCGTGAAAAACAATAAACGCAAGGACAAAAAACTGTGGACGCAGCGTGAGGGAGGAGAAAAAATATCGCTCCGTCCCATGGAAAACGAGCGAGCGGAAGGGGAGTTCATCGCGCAGGAAATTCTCGAAAAACTTAAGGCGTATGAAACGCCGGACTACAGAGATTTTGTGATTCTCTACCGCACCAACGCCCAGTCCCGCGTGCTGGAAGAAGTGTTCCTCCGCTATGGCATTCCATACAAAATCGTGGGGGGCATTCGCTTTTACGAACGTAAGGAAATCAAGGATCTGGTAGCCTATTTACGGCTTGTGCAAAACCCTAACGACTCGGTGAGTTTGTTAAGAATCATCAACACCCCTGCACGGAAAATCGGCCCCAAGACCATCGAAGTTCTCCAGCAGTATGCGCTCCAAAACGGCCTTTCCATGTACCAAGCCATGGAAAGTGTTGTCGCCGCCACGGAGGCGGAAGCAAAGCAACACGGAAAAGATGGGGCGGCCGGTTCCACAGCTCTGCCTGAGATCGATTTGGCAGGAACGAAAATCGAATCGTTGAAAAAATTTGTCGAACTCATCAAGAACCTCCAGAAGGTGAACCATGAATTTCCGGCTTCCGGAGTCATAAAACACGTTCTTGAGTACACGGGCTACAAGCAGATGGTGGATGACAACACCGCGGAAGGCGACGCTCGCGTGGAAAACATTTACGAACTTGTCGGCGTGGCTTCCAAGTATAACAGCCTGGAAGCGGGCCTTTCCCTGAGCATTTTCCTGGAAGAAATTTCTCTCATCGCGGACATCGACAACATGAGCGAACAGGATAACGCGGTAACCTTCATGACCATTCATTCCGCCAAAGGATTAGAGTTCCCTGTTGTCTTTTTGGCCGGACTCGAAGAGGGGATTTTTCCTCACTCCCGAAGCTTACTGGAACGTGAGGAACTGGAAGAGGAACGGCGCCTGATGTACGTGGCAATTACCCGCGCCAAGGACAAACTGTACATGTCGCACGCCAAAAGCCGCATGCTCTACGGTGAAGTTCATAGCAGCGCTCCGTCCCAATTCCTGGCGGATATTCCCGAAGAGCTCATCGATGAGCCGGAGAAACAACAATATCGTTCGCTCAGCGCCACCGAAATCGGCAAAAACCCGATTCCTGTCGAAAACATCGACCTCAACCCGACTTTTGCCGACGGCGACAAAGTATTCCATCAGTCTTTCGGCGATGGTGTGGTCGTTTCCGTCAAAGGAGGCGTAGCCACGGTCTGTTTCAAAAATCCCAAGTACGGCATCAAGAAGCTGGCGCTTTCCATAGCGCCACTCAAAAAAGTTTTGTAGTCACCGAAAGCAAACAACGCGCAAACCACTTGACGTATTTTAAAAACGTAGTATTTTGCGAACCCTGATCTTTCATAGTTCGGATATCAAGAAAGGCCTGCGTTGAACCGCTGCGTTTTAGTTTGCCCGCCGACCCTCTCTTCAAGATGCTTGAGGAGAAGGTGGACGGGCAGACTTCGCTGCACGTACACGTAGGCTCTCTGGTAAAGAGTGTCTATGGTCTCTTGTGACCGCTGATGATTGAGGTGAACGACAATGACTGAGAAGACGAATTCCGAGAAGAAGGCCTCCGCGAACAACCCCCTGGACCTGGCCACTGAGCGTGATGCCTACCGGATCCGCCGGATCCTGGGATTCTGGCACTCCGCTGTGGGCCCGATCTTCGAGCAGGTGCTCGGCTCCGACCTCGCTCGTGAGCTGAACGCCCGCCTGGAGACCGCCAACCCGTGGCGCAACGACAGGGAGAGTCGGAAGGAGGGCGAGTCCGCCTTCATCTGCCGCCTGTCGCATCACTGCACGGGAGTTCTGGCCGTGATCGACACCCTCTCGACGCGCCCCGAGAACATGTCCATCGAGACCGCGCTCGAAGCGCTGGGCCGGACCGCTCCCAGCAACGAGATGCGCCGGATGCTCGCGGCAATGGTGGAGCTGGGGCCGCAACGCCTCATCGACGCCGGTGTCGTGGAGTTCTGCGACACTGTCGAGGCGATCCACGCGGACGCTCACGGCGGCGTCTCTCCTTCCATGATCCTGCTCGACATCATCCGGATGGACCGCTAGTTCAAGCCCCATGAGGCCATCCGCTTGACCGGCCACTCCCCTCCAGAGAGACTTTGTCGGCCGCCGCGGATATCACCGCGCCGGCCGACAACCCGCCAAATTCAATACAGACCATTCTCCATATCCACTACATGTCAAAGCCGGCTTTGGGCTTCTTTTTGAATGCAAAATAGTGTATAATAAACAGATAAAAAACTAATCGGGAAGCCAAAAATGGATTCTGAAACGCCGCGAAAACTCGATGAACATGAAAAAGAAGAAATGATTCACGCCCTCGGACTGCCCGAAGAGCTGACTTCACTCTTGCTCGTTGTCCTCCGCGGAAGAAAAGATGCCTGCCTGTTTGAAACATCGCAGCCGTTGGCCGATATTTCCGGAACGGGGCTGCTGGTCAAAACCATGGAAATGCGAACCGTGCCGCTCGGAAAAAACGACGTGGACAAACTTCGCCGCAAATTCGGCGATAAAATTGCGAAGAAATTTCTCGAAGAAACTCTCAGGGACTCCGTCCACTATTTCAACTACGTGGCTTTGGATCCCAATATTGCCCAGGAGCTTTTCGCCGCTGCGGAGAAAGGCGATCACCAAAGAATCTACGATATCCTGGACGGAAAATTTGCCCGGAGCGAAAACAACGGAAGAACCATCCATTAAAAAACCGGGATGAAGTGGAGTAAAGGCTCTTTTACCAGTGGGCTCCGTGGAACACGGGTTCCGCGGTATTTTCGCGATTCACGCCATGAAAAACCGGATCAGCCTTCCGGTTCACACCGTGAAAAACGGGCGTATTGTGAAAAACTGGTGTGGCGGTCACAAAAGCGATGGACGAAGATTTTCCTGAACGAAGAAGATTCAACGTGGAATTGTCCACCCGCACATACACGGTACCGTCATCGGTTTGAGATCCGCTTGCGGACGTCGTCGTTGCCCCAGAAGTTGTGGAATACCCGGATCCCGAACGGTAACTTGGAGGATCAAACGTCACCTTTGAACCGCTGCTGTCATATTGACCTTCTTCCGTCGTAGGAACAGCCTCCCCCGTGCTCACGGCAACGTTGGCGGAATCATACTGGGTTGACGTTGTACTCGAAGTTTTCTGCTGGGTATTCGTATCGGCCGTCTGGGGTTTGGATCCGCAGCCGCTCAGAATCAGACTGAGCGGCACCAGGGCACACAGGCCAATAAAGGACATCATCCGCTTGGGAATCTTGAGGTTGGTCATCGCTGAAAAATAATAGGGTTACAGTTTATCGGCGTCCATGGCCTTTTTCTCGGCCTCGCTGATGGCGGGGGCCGCTTTGTCGCCCTCGGGAACGCGGTAAAAATTCATGATACTTTTAAGAGTGCCAAAAGCCACATTCTTGGTTTTGCAGATATTGCAGGTGTACACGAACTTCCTTCCCACCGGAGTGGTTTCAACAATTTTTCTGCAATCCTTGCAGTAAAAAACGAGGGTGGTCGGGAGCTTGTTGTCGACGAAAATTCTTCCTGGAATCATAAACAATCAAAACTAAAGGTCCATGCGGTAAGGTTGTACTTTTCGTTCAGGCTGCTCCGATTCCTGGGCTTGCGGCTCTGCAGTCTGGAATGCCACAGGTTCAGGTTCGGGGGCGGAAGTTTCCAGATCCATCGCCGGCTGCTCCACTTCGGCCTGGCGGTGCTGCATGGTGCGCAAATTTTCACGGGGTTTTCGTTCAATCAGCGGGTGGACAACCTTGGTCTCCATCACGGGCTTCTGAACCTGCTGGACCGGTTGCTCGCGCGTCTCTTTTTCAAACTGTTTCACGGCGGCCTTACCTCTTCCCT
>JAYRRV010000045.1:0-1854 GCA_041909955.1 Candidatus Altimarinota bacterium | reverse complement strand
GTGCTGGTGGGCATCAACCTCCTCCGCGAGGGGTTGGATCTCCCAGAGGTTTCCCTTATTGGAATTCTTGATGCGGATAAGGAAGGGTTTTTGCGTTCGGAGGGGGCGTTGATTCAGACCATCGGCCGCGCGGCGCGCCATGTGAACGGGTTTGTGATCATGTACGCCGACCGCATAACCGATGCCATGAAGAAGGCCCTGAGCGAAACGGAGCGCCGCCGCGGCATCCAGCAGACTTATAACAAGGAGCACGGTATTACTCCTCAATCCATCATCAAGGCCATCAAGGATCTTACGCTTGAGCGGGACAATAAAAATGCCACAAAAGGCGAAAAACATATTGATCCGACCAAGGTTCCGCGTGAGGAGCTCGGCCGATTTATTCATGAACTTGAGCAACAGATGGATCTCGCTTCCCAGAATCTTGAGTTTGAAAAAGCCGCCGAACTCAGGGATGAGATCGAGGAGATCAAAGAAAAGTACAAGCTGTAAGTTTACAGGCTTTGTGGTTTTTACTTTTTGTCCAGGTGTTCCTGGATGGCGGTTTTACACCGTAAAGCATCTTGTCTTTCTGCTGCAGTCAGCGTATCGAGCCCTCTTTCAATGTATCTGCGGAATTTTTGTATCAGTTCTCTGATATTGTTTTCGGGGCCCGATGGTTTGTTGTGGCGGATGCGCAGGGTCGATTCCTGCAACATCAAGAATTTGCTGAATGACTCGGGAATCGAATCCATAAGGTTCCGTGATTTTTTCCTCTATAGGTCGTTCTCCCGATTTTCTTCGTTGCTCTTCCCTCATTTGAATAATGTGGGCGCTTGGTTCGGTAATTCTTTGTGATCGTGGAAGTTCGTGTTCTTGCTTCTCTGGTTGAGAAGCCGTTTCATTAAGTTTAGATGACATTTTTGATTGCTTTTATGTAAGAGTTTACCAGGCGCCGCCGCCACCGCCGCCACCACCGCCGCCGCTGAATCCGCCCCCGCTAAAGCCGCTGCCGGAGGAACGGGGTGAGGACTGCAATGTTGTATTCATCGATCCGGAAAGCGCGTTCATGCTGTTGAGGAAATGCATGGTGCTGAAGTTGTTCAGAAAATATGGATCGTTGCTCCGGTACCAGCTTGGAGGTGTTTTATAGATGCCCTCAAAAGCTTTTGACCATTTCGCCGCTATTCCCAGGGTAAGGGCGTATGGGAGGATTTTTTCGAATATGTTTTCCTGCTCCTGGAACTTGAGGCGGTCTTTTTCCGCGGTTTGGATAAACTCCTGAAGCCCGAGGATCTTGTACCGGGTTTCAGCCCCCTTCAGGGTCCGGGCGGGCATGAATTTTGCTGAGCCAAGTATCACTACTCCGCTCAGGGCAATTCCCACTATCAGTGACCAGTGAAGAAAACTTACGAGCAGTCCCATGAGGAAAAATGTTCCAAACATCAGGATGAATCCGATTATTGCGTAGGTTCCCCGGGTCTTGTCCGGATCGCTTGGGAAATATCCTTTTTTCACGAGCTGTTCATAGATTTTTTTCTTGATCTCCGGAATATCTTTATAGAACTCATTATTGAGGTCGCTCAGTTTCCGTTCGGTATTCCCGCCAAAAACGGCAGTGAGAATTTTCTTTTCGTACTCTTCCAGCGAATTGTCGGTTTGATACTCGGGTTTGAGGAGTTTAAAACTGTAGTTTGTCGTGTCAAAAAATAGAACCTTGTCTTTTGATTCGATGATTTCCAAATATCCCCTTACCGCCATGTCCACGATGGCCGAAGTGATGTCGCGGATGTCCACACTTTCATCAACAATGGTTCCCACTTCGGAAGGTTTGAGATTGTCGGGAGGGGTATAGATCGGCATGATAGTTGAGTT
>JAYRRV010000044.1:0-2548 GCA_041909955.1 Candidatus Altimarinota bacterium | reverse complement strand
TTTCTGCAAATGAAGGGTCCGGCATCGTTTTGAACGGCAGTTATCACAATTTTATCAAAGGGAACAAGATCGGTACCGATGCTGACGGGAAAATTTCTCTGGGCAACCAAAAGTCCGGTATCAGGATCAATGCCGGCGGGAGTTTTAATCTCATCGGAGGTTCGACTGTTGGCGAAGGAAATCTTGTTTCGGGAAACGGCCAGAACGGCATTTGGATCATGGAGGGAGACAAGAATCTCATTCAGGGGAATACGATAGGGACCGATGTTTCCGGAACGTTGTCTCTTCCCAACAGGGGAAGCGGTGTTCTGATCAGCGGGAATGAAGGGACGCGCGAAGGCAATGTCATTGGAGGAAGTGATTTTTCGTCGGAGAGCAATCTGATTTCCGGAAATGAGGGGTATGGGGTTCATCTGAAGAACACCAAAGACACCCGGGTGGATAAAAATCTTATCGGGTTTGGTTCCGACGGTGTCCGGTATTTAAAAAACGGTACCGGTATGATCGCAGCCAGTGAACCGAAACTTGTTTTTGGCGGGGAAAGAAATTTTGGAGCGGTTCAGCAAACCGACCGGAATGTGATGGTTGCCAAAGTGTTGGGGGTCAGGGCAAGCCGGTGGTCGCAGTTATTTGAGTTCGGGCGGCTCAGAGGGCTTGTTTCCGCCGTGGTTTCCGGACTGATTGGCCTATAAAGACGGGCGGCATGGCGAAAGACCCGGCCGCGTTTTTCAACGTGGCCGGGTCGATGCCCTCAAACCTTGTTCTTGCGTGCGAACGCGGCCGAAATCGTATCGACGACGCTATCCACAAGAGGGTTGATCTTGAACCTGGAGGCGACACTGAAGATCCCGAACACCAGTGCTCCCAGCAGCAGTCCGTTGACGATCCTGAGGGAGAAATCCATCCAGTGCTGGTCGAGCGGCATACAGGTCAAAGGTGCCATACACTGGAAGAACACCTTGATCTTGCCCGGGCCGCTGGATTTGCCGCTCCTGATTTTGGTTTTCAGGAAGAGGATGAAGGGATGTTCGATGTCGGTGAAGACGTATGAGTGTCCCTTCTGGTCCGGCATGACGGGAGGTCTGATGATCGTACTAATGACTTCGATGATGAGCATCGGAATCATGAGTTCGGTACAGAAGAATCCCTTGAACCAGAAGATGCAGAGCAACGGGGGAAAGGTGAGTTTGTCGATGAACGGGTCGAACCATTCACCGAGGGCCGTTTTGCCGGGGTGGGCCGGATCGTTCAGGAGGTCAAGAGCGTCCGCGACGGCTCCGTCCAGGCGATCCAGCATGAGTGCAAAGACCACGATGCAGAACCCTATGAGGGGGTCGACACCGAGGTACATGCAGATTCCGATCCAGAAGATGGGAAGCCTCCAGAATGAGATCCAGTTTGCGGTCATCCTGGGCAGCTTGCCAATTTTCTGGAGTGTTTTCTCCGGGATCTTCAGCATGACGATGGCTATGGTGACGCCGACCGCCAGGAAGACCGCCATCTTGACCTCTCCTGGGAGGTCATTGAACGTGAGAGAGTTCATGTGTTACCTCCGGGAGGGTTGGGGTTGCCGTTGTTTCAAAGAAGCAGATTTGAGGGCCTTTCTCTCCGTGAGACTCACGAGCTTGTGGTCGTACGGAAGGCCCTAGAGTATGGCGGAAACGGATAAAAATCAAGCGCGACTTTTGTCGTGCTTGTTTTTCATGGTGGGCAATACTGGACTCGAACCAGTGACCTTTCGAATGTGAATCGAACGCTGCTTTTTTGTACGCTTCGGCACCCCGGTGTAACGGGGATGCCTTCGCCCTCGCGCTGTGCGCTCGGGTTAGAGCGCTTCGAGTTAGGAAGCTTTTCATGGTGGGCAATACTGGACTCGAACCAGTGACCTTTCGAATGTGAATCGAACGCTCTAACCAACTGAGCTAATTGCCCGAGGCCCGTTTTTGGTATGAAGAAAAATCCGCGTGGCGGAAAATTTTTCATGGTGAGCCCGGCGCGAGTCGAACGCGCGACCTTTGGCTCCGCAAACCAACGCTCTATCCATCTGAGCTACGGGCTCGTACCTACCAAAAGCAGGGGCTAATGTAACGTATTTTTTACGGTTTGACAACCTTAAGTTGCCCTTTTGCCGTCAGCGATGTTTTTGGTCATTTCGTCGTGGAGTTTACCGTTGCTGGCGAGCACGGTGACGGCTTCGTGGGTGTTGAGGTTCAATGGCTCCCCATGCATGTCGGTCACCTGGCCGCCGGCTTCTTCAACCAGAATGACGCCCGCTCCGATGTCCCAGGGGTAGATGGCCAGTTCCCAGTAGGCGTCCAGGCGGCCGGCGGCCGTATAGGCCATGTCCAGGGCCGCGGAACCCGCCCTGCGGATGCCTTGGGATTTGGGTAAAATGTGCGTAAAAATTGGAATATTCCTTCCTCGTTCATTGGCGTTGAATCCTGTGGCGAGCAGCGATGTTTCCAGATCCGAAGTTTTGGAAACCTGCAGCCGTTTTTTATTGAGCCAGGCGCCCAGTCCCTTGCCGGCGTGAAACAGTTCTTTGAGC
>JAYRRV010000043.1:0-11743 GCA_041909955.1 Candidatus Altimarinota bacterium | reverse complement strand
CGTCCCGTAGCTCGAGTCGTATTTCAAAAGATGGGCGAGGGTTGCGTTGTCGCTCAGATTGTTGATGGCAACCACCTCGATATCCTTGCGGTCCATGGCGATGCGGAACATCTGTCGTCCAATACGGCCGAACCCGTTAATACCTACGCGAGCTTTCATGTTGTGAAGGGTTAAGAAATATGCCGCGGACACTATATATGGAGCGCGTGAGGCATGTCGAACTTCCCCGGTTAAAAGCAATTGACAATTACTCTTTACAGTAGGGAAATTTTGTTTGGAATAAATATTTTAATGAACTCCATGGCTCCGCCGAATCCCAGGGTTATAAGGATGCCGGCGATAATGTTTCCGATCAGGATAAGGCCCATGGACTTCCAATAAGGGAGATCAAAGAGGAATGCCAGGAGCGCACCCGTCCAGGCTCCGGTGCCGGGCAGGGGACTGGCCACAACCATGACGATAAATACCGCACCCAATTTTTCAAATTTTTCCGAGTGTTTTTTCCGGGTGTGGTGGAAAAGTTTCTCGAAAAACCGGTTGCACCATGCCGAATGTTTCATGAGCCAGCCAGACATGGGCCCCAGTGCCTTCAGAACGAGGAGAATGATGAGGATGTTTCCGAGTTCCGCCCAAAAAAAGACCGATTCCGCCGGCATTCCCAATAACAGCCCAAGAGGTATGCCGGCACGGAGTTCACCGATGGGCATCATCGAAGCAAGAAAAACGAGTATTTCACGCGGGAGTTGGGGCATACGGCTATTCTATGGTTTTGTTCTCCGGGATGAAAGCTTTTTCATCCATTTGTCCGAACGGCGGGGGCAGTGTTCCACTTTTGTGCTCATACTATTATATATATGCCGTTTTTTATTTTACAGAAGCTGTTTATTGTTTTTGAGTATAAAAATATTATGCAATAAACTTCATGGCCAGCAATATTTTTTGATACCTGACTGTTTTGTTTATACAGAGCCGTAAAGTTGTTTGGTTATCCATCCTGCGACTACAATTTTTGCACCGTTTGTTCTTTAAGGTTTGACTTATGAGGTGAATTTCCCTATTTTTAACTTAATTTCACAGTATAAAAAAATTATACACATATCGTTCACAACTTTTGAACATATGAAGAAAAAAATACAGAAAAAGTCCAATAAGAACGCTAAGAAAAAGGGTCTCATGAAGAAGTTCATGAGCGGTTTGAAAAAAAGACTGAAGGGGTCTTCAAAAAAGGCGGTAAGGAAGACCAAGGTCGTGAAGAAAAAACCTTCGGTTTCCAAGAAGGCCAGGATTTCCAACAGGAAACCTGCTGCAAAAAAGAGGCTTGTTCTTAAAAAGAAGCCGGTTGGCAAGAAGAAGGTGAAAGTTTTGAAAAAGAAACTGAAGGCGCACAAAAAATCGGTGAAGAAGGTCGTCAAGAAGCCATCCAGGAAACTTGCGGCAAGGAAGGTCGCATCGAAAAAGATTGCGAAGAAAAAAGTCGCACCGGTAAAATCCGTAAAAGTTCAAAAAGTGAGGGTTGTGGAAGTTCAGAAGCAGCCTGTTCTACCTACCCAGGTTGCCGCTTCCGCACCACAGCCGGTCGTTGAGGATTCAGGTTTTACCCATGAACCCGTATTGATTCAGGAAGTTTTGCAGCAGCTGGAACTTGCCGACAAAAAAGTCGTTGTTGACGGTACCCTTGGTCTGGGCGGTCATTCCAAAACCATGCTCGAACAGATGCCGCTTGACGGAAAGCTCATCGGGTTTGATGTGGATGACGATAACCTGGCAAGGGCCCGTGCCAATTTGCAGTCTTTTGGCGACCGGGTTCTGTTCGTGCGTTCAAATTTCAGCAATTTACAGGAAGAGCTCAAGAAAGCGGGAATCAAGGGCGTGGATGCAATCCTTCTGGATCTCGGTCTCTCTTCCCCTCAGGTTGATAATCCCGTGAAAGGGTTTTCGTTCCTGCGTGAAGGTCCGCTGGATATGCGTTTCGACAAGATCCAGCCGCTTACTGCCGCCGACGTCATTAACACGTACACCCTTAAAGACCTCATGCGGATTTTCTTTGAGTTCGGCGAGGAACGTTTTGCTCGCAAAATCGCCACCGAAATTGTCCGCCGCCGCAAGGCCCGTTCATTTAAAACCACCACAGAGCTCGCGAATTTTATCGAGAAACTTATCGGCCGCCAGGGACACATTCACCCGGCGACCCGCGTGTTCCAGGCCCTCCGCATAGAGGTGAACCATGAACTGGATGTTCTTCTGAGTACGTTAAAACAGGCGGTTGAAGTCTTAAAGAAAAAGGGACGTCTGGCCGTGATTGCCTACCATTCCCTTGAAGACCGCGTGGTGAAACAGTTCTTTAAGGAATGCGCTCTTGAATTCATCAACGAACCCGACAAGCTGACGACCACTCATCTGAATCCGACGCTCATCATTGTTACGAAGAAACCGATAGTACCGTCCGAGTCCGAAGTGTCAAAAAATCCCCGGAGCCGCAGCGCCAAACTGCGCGTCGCCGAAAAACGATAGATGATTTGGCTTTCCTTACGGCTTTTCTAGCAATCCCAAACCAAAACAAAAACAAAAATTCCTTTTACCTTCTTTCTTACCCTTAACGTTTCCGTACCGATGTCACATCTCCTTCTCACCCGCAGCCCTTACCGTCAGGAATTTATGAACTCCGGCATGAGAAGGTTCCGCCGTACACGTGTTTCGGCCATCAAGTGGCAGTTCCAGTTCGGGCCGATGACGCTGATTGTGGGTTTGATTTTTGCGGCGGTGGCGATGAGCATGCTGTATCTGATGCATTTCAACCAGGTCGCGACCAAGGGGTATGACCTCAAGCGCCTGGAGGTCGACCGCCAGCAACTGATGGATCAGAACCAGATGAGCAACATGAACATTGATAAGGTGAAATCCATGGACGCTATTACGGGGAGTGCGCGCATTCAAAGAATGGTGAAGGCGAACAATGTTTCGTTCGTGCGCGGGGATACGGCTTTGGCCAAGGCGGATCAGAGTTAAACCGCTGAACACCTTCTTCTTCCGGGCCGGGGGCCGGCTTGATCTTTTGGCGTGCGGTTGCTAATGTTCCGGCGAACCTATCCCATCATTTTTTGCCATGAATTTTGCGGAATATCTTCAGCATCACGGCGTTGAAGCCGGTTTGCGGGACGTGCTGAAAACCGTCACCGATATTTTCCCGAAAATTGCGGACGTCATGCGCGGGGGAATGGAGGGGGCTGCCGGTTCACAGAACGTGTACGGAGAGAAACAGCTGAAACTGGATGTTTTTTCCAATGATCTTTTTACTCAGGCTTTGACCAAGCATCCGTACGTCGCCATGGTGGCTTCGGAGGAGCTTGAGGAGAGTATGGACGGCGCGGCGGGGGATGAAGGCTACAGCGTGGCTTACGATCCTCTGGACGGGTCTTCTCTTGTGGACGTGAATCTGGCCGTGGGGACAATCGTGGGTGTTTATAAAGGGAAAGGTTTTGTTGGACGCAAAGGTTCCGATCAGCTTGCGGCGATCATTGCCGTCTACGGTCCCCGGCTGACGTTTATGGTTACCGTGGGGCACGGGGTGACGGAGTTCATTTACGATTACGGCAAAAAAGATTTTGTGGTCAACGTGGAGGATGTGAAGGTGGGGGAGAGCAAGAAGATGTTTGCTCCCGGTAACCTGCGCGCGTGCTCCGATCCTACGGTGAAATGGTACGCGGATATGATGCAGTACTGGCTCAAAAATGATTACACTCTGCGGTATTCGGGGGGTATGGTTCCGGATATCAACCAGATTCTCAAGAAGGGCGGAGGGGTGTTTACTTATCCCGCCTACAGCGAAATGCCCAGCGGCAAGTTACGCGTGCTCTACGAATGCGCTCCGATGGCGTTGTTGATGGAACAGGCCGGGGGGGTGGCGTTTACCGCCAACGGTCCGGTTCTGGATCTGACGCTCGAAAAACTGGATCAGCGTACGCCGATCTTCATCGGTTCCAAAAAAGAGGTTGAGCTCGTCCAGAGCTATTTCAGGAAGTGACCGGTTTCGGTTCATCGGGTTTTTTCTCCTGCGGAGGTGCTGCCGCAGCGGGTTTTGTGGCGCGCCTGGAATCGTCGATGGTATCGATAAACTCCTTGAATCTTCTGAGAACCGCCATGGCTTTTTGCCTTTCGTCCGGTGTTTTTGCCCGGGCGACGGTGAACCGGTAGAGTTCTTCGTACACTTTTTGGAAAACTTCTTTTGAGCGGATCTTTCCTTGTTCAAACCTTTCCCTGGTTCCGGGCATTCTTTGGAAGTACATTTCCCCGAGGATTTCCATATATCCATCGAGGTATATTTTGGTGTTCGGGTCTTCTTTTGCTTTTTTATATTTTTCCGACAGGGCGGCGGGTGCTTTGTCCAGAATATAGGCGTCGAGAATGGTTTTGAGGGCAATCATCCATGGGTCTTTGTCCATCTTGTCCAGGGCGGCATCCATTTGTGCCGCGGCGCCGGCAAGGCCTTTCTGTTGTGAGAGAAAACCGCCCTGTTCACCCGGTTTCTGTTGTTGGCCTCCGGGTTTATAGGTGACATCGGGGTCCTGTTTCGGTTGAGGGCTTCCGGGTTTGCCTTTTTCTGCCATAATTTGGGCCAATGTGGCCTTGAATTTCGTCAGGATTTCGTCGACCTTTTGTTTTTCCTGCGGGGTCTTGGCCTCTGCTAAGGCGAATCGGAAGATGTCGTCAAAAATTGCTTCAGACGTTTCGAGGAGACTGATTTCACCTCTCTGATACTTTTCGGCTATGTCCTGCCTCTCACGGAGGAAGTTTTCCGACAAGCCTTCCATGTACTCCCTCATGCTCAGTTTTTTTCCTTCAGCTTTTGCTTTTGCGAGGGCTTCTTTTACTTCAGGTCGTCCTTTTGCGGCGATGTATTTTTCCATAAGTGCCTTCAGTTCATCCCCGTACGTTTCTGATTCAAGTCGGTCCATAATGAGTCGAGCCCGTTCGTTCCCGGCTTCCTTGGATCCGGGTTTGTAGGCTGTATCGGGGTCTTGTTTCGGCTGGCCGGGTTGATCCTGCTGCAATGGCAGCGCCGGCTGGTCGTCCGGTCCGTTTTCGCTGATCAAAAATGCCGCGACATTTTTGGCTTCAATGGTTGTGCTGAAACTGATTTCGGATTTTTCGGGTTCGCTCAGATGGCGCTGGATCCAGCCATCCCATGTTTCGTTCTCTTTGGCGTCGGTTTTTTTAGCTGCCAGCATTTTCCGCGTTTCTTCCGGGCTCTTCAGCATCTTGTTGACGTTGTCCATCTTGCTGAAGTATTTCTTACCGGTACCATAAAACTCTTTAATCTGGTTTTTTTCTTCCGGAGTGATGTCTTTCCATTCCGTCAGGAGATCTTCGACGCCGCCTCCTCCGAGTTTCATTCCGAAGAGTCCGAGTATCCACCGCAGGAACTCCATGATGGTTTCTCCGAAGCTTTTAAAAGAGTCCTTGAAGTTGAAAGGTTTGCTGTCGGTGGATGTCGCCGCGGCCGTTTCGGCGACCTGTTTTTCCGCGTCAGTCTTTGCGTCATCCTTGGATTTGTTTTCCGACGCGGTGTCGATTTTGGTCCATTTCCCGTCAGGAGAAAGCTCAAACACTTCGTCGGGCTGAGGATTCAGTTTTTTGACTTCACCCGCGAGGTAGTCGACGATTTTCTGCTTGGTCGCGGCGTCCGCTATCGGTGGCAGGGCTTTGGGGATCTCTTCCTGGAGCACCTTGTCCAAGTCCTTGCCGTCCTTTGGTGAAGTGAAACGGGTTTTCGTGAAGGTGATTTTCTTTTGTTCTATGAGCTCCCTGGGTTCGAGTCCTTTGCCCATCAGAGTGGTTTCTTCACCTTCCAGTTGTTTCTTTTCGATGGTCAGTCCCAGTGATTTGCTGAAATTCTGGAACTGAAGTTCGTAAGTGGATTTGTCGAGGACCAAAAAATCTTTGAAGGCTCTGGATTGCAGAAATCCTTGTTTGAGGAAGTCGGTTTTTGTGAAAGTGCTGAAGGCCTCGACGGTATCGACCGGTTTTGCGAATCCGTGTTTTTTACTGTCGTAGATCTCTTTCAGGCTGTTCAGAATGTACTTGAGTTTATCCGATAATGCCCCTTTGACGTATTCGAGGGTTTTGTCTCCGTCACTGCCGTTTTTCTGGAAATATTCAAAGATGAGTTCCTTGGCAACCTGCTTGAGGATTCCGATGTTTGTGGGGTCGCCGAGACCCGCATCTTCAAAGTCTTTCTGGTAGCTTGCGAATTTTTCTTCGACGTTCGCATTGATTTTGTCCCGCGCCATCCCGTCTTTCCAGCTTGTTCCCGCGGGGTTGTCGATCCAGGTTTCTTTTGTGCGCTTTCCCGCCGCTTCATCCTGAAGTTTTTTCTGTTCCTCATCGATCTGTTTCTTGCGTTCCTGGATTTTTTGTATGCGGTCCAGGCCTTCCTTGCTCATGAAATCCTTCCACTCCATGCGCGCGGCTGCATGGACCGTGGTGTCTTTGTCCTCCGGTTTTTTTTGTCCCTCGGGAGGTTTTTGTCCCTCAGGTTTCTCCGGGGCTTTTTGGTCTTTATCTTTGTCCTGATCTCCAGCCATAATTTTGGCTTTTAAATATCTTACTATTTTATCATAAAATCTTGTTTTAATAAAGCCGTTTGTCGCCATTCTTCTTCTTCCCTTTTCGTAACAATTCGGCTATTTTTGAGTTATCTCTAGCAAGAGTCATTTTTTATTTATGGACCACAAGGATCTCAAAAGCCTGGAACCCGAAATTAACGATCTTGTGCAGAAGGCTCAGGCCGGGGACACCGATGCTTTTGCCAAACTTTACGACCACTTTATTCAGCCGGTATACCGCTATATTTTCTTCAAGGTGTCAAAAAATGATGCGTTGGATCTGACGGAATCGGTGTTTTTGAAGGTCTGGGAGCATTTAAAGTCTTACAGCAAGCTCAAGGGGGCTTTTTCCTCCTGGGTGTTTAAAATTGCCCACAACGTGGTGGTGGATCACTACCGTTTGCAGCGCGAGCATGTGGATCTGGAAGATGTGGTTCTGCCTGACGAAAGCAGGGAGGCCGATCCAAAATTCATGACCGAAAACCGTCTCAATCAGGAGGTTCTTCGTACGGCGCTTTCCAAACTGAAAAAGAAACATCAGGATGTCCTGCTGTTGCGTTACGTCAACGGGCTTGAGCACCGGGAAATTGCCCGGATCATGCGCAGAAGCGAAGGAAGTTTAAGAATCCTGAAGTTTAGAGCTTTACAAGCATTAAAAAAAGTTATGCAAGAGATGAATATACATCAGTAAATCTGTAACGAATGAGCTTTCTTAACGTATTAGAGAGCGCTTACCCTCCCATTTATGTCGTTCTGGCACCGTGAACAATTCGATTCAGATGAACTTGAACAGCTTGAAAAGCAGCTGCGGCAGGTGGGTAAAATTGAGATGCCCGTGAAGCAGCAGCAGGCCCTGAAACGGCAGCTGTTCACTTCAATTGATCAGGAAAAGGAGGAGGGGCTGCTTCCCCAAAGTCTTCGCGTTGTCGGGAAGAGCATGAAGGAGGTTGGCGAGCGAACAATGCTGAGTGTTCCCCAGAGGACGAGGATGAAGGAACGTCTTTTGTCTTTCATTCAACAGACCAACTGGCTTGGTATGGCTTTCGGGCCGTTCCTCCATCCGCGTTTTTTGAAGACAGCAGTAAGCTCAGCGCTTCTGCTGTTTTTTGTCGTGACTTCCGTTTTGATATTTCCGTTCCAGATACCGCTCACATATGCCGCCCGGTTGACCTACATTGACGAGGTTTCCGGTGAGGTTTTCGTTTTGCGTTCCGGCGAGCTGCTGGAGGCCAAAAAAGATTTTTCCCTCGAGGAAGGTGACATTCTTATCACCAAGGAGGGCAGTTACGTGACGGTGAGATTCTTTGACGACAGTGTGAGCCGACTTGACGCAAACACCCAGCTTGAAGTGAAGCGTCTCTATTCCGAGCCCTTTAATCCTGTGGCGACCCAGATCGAACTCATGCTGGAAGAGGGTCGGGTCTGGACCCGAGTGTTGAATCTGATTGATGAGAATTCCCATTTTATGGTGGCGACCCAGGGTACTGCCGCGATTGTGACCAAAAAAGCCGCGTTTGATCTGCAAACCCACGTGTACAGCACGACCTTGTCCGTTTTTGACAACGTGGTCGATTTTGCTCTCGGCAGGAATTATACGACCGAAACCCGTCCGGTCCTGGCAGGTTTCCAGGCACAGGTTTCACAGGAAAACGGGACGAATGTTACGAAGATTGTTCCGGTGGGCGAGGGGCTTCACGGAAACAGGGAGGTGGCGCAGTGGGTCGAGTCCAATCTAGCGAAAGACAAGATTCATACCGCCGTTTTGGCGGCGGAAACCCAGAAAGATCTGGAGAGCACCACCGTGATGGCCGATGTTCTGCAGCAGGGTGATGACGGTGCGGATGTGAAGAGCCTGGTAAATCCCGAGATCGACCGACTGAAGGATACGTTCATGGATTCATACCGCCAGCTGATATTGGGTGAGACGTACATGATGCGGCAACAGGGACATGAGGGCATGCAGCTGGTGCTGAATTTTGAGTCCACGGTCCGCAGCATCATGGCCCGTTATCCCGAGCTTGAAAAACAGGATCCGCTCAACGCCAATTTGCTCCTTTCGTTCATCCAGTCCCACATAGAACAGCAGCGGAAGGATCTGGCCACCCTGCTGCCCGGGGATCCTTTGTATCCCGTCAAGGAGCAGCTTGAAAATACGACGCTCTTTTTGACCGGAAGCGATGTTGAAAAGGCCAGAATGCAGCTTTCCCAGTCGGAGGACAAGCTTCTTGAGGTTCAGGATTTGCTTGCGAAAGCCAAATTTGAACAGGCCCAGGCGGTATTGGTCCGTTATCAGCGGCAGATTGACAATCTGGTGGTGAAGGTGAACAGCGGGAACGCTTCCGAACTGCGGGATAAACTGGTGTCATTGTTCGATCAGCAGATTGAACAGATCAAGGTGCTGACGACGATCGAGAAATCTTTGTTCGAGACCCAGCCCGATTTGTTGAAACAGGTCCGCGGTCTCCGCCAGCAGGTGCTGGAAAAATTAATGGCCGCCCTGGAAAAGATGAATGGGGGAGTTCCGTTCAGCTTGATTCAGGAGCTTCGTGATCTTCTCCAGACGTACGTCGACAACGGGGCTTATGACGATACTTTTATCGATCTTCTGAACTCAATGCTCATGAAGTACGGCAAGAATGTTCAGAAGCGCACAACGCTTCCATCCAAGCTTGGGGTCGTGACTATCATAGAGGAGAACGCTACGCCCGAGGTTCGGGCAACGACCGGCGTTCAGCAGGCGGGCACACAGAATCCAGCCGGCGGGTGCGGAACTCAGCAATGTACGCAGGAACTGAATTAAACCCCGATGGCCAGGAGTCCCAGAATGACTCCCAGGGTTGCGCAGAAGGCTCCGATGATCCAGAAACGCATGACGATGTTCGGTTCGCTCCAGCCGCATTTTTCGAAGTGGTGATGAAGCGGGGCGATCTTGAATATTTTGCGTTTGAAAAGTTTCTTTGAGGTGAGCTGCATGATGACCGAAATAGTTTCGATCACAAAAATAAATCCGATCACCGGCAGTACGGCCACCGAGTCCGTCATCATGGCTATGACGCCAAGCGTTGCTCCCAGTGATATGGCTCCGGTGTCACCCATGTAAAAATGCGCGGGGAAAATATTGAACCACAAAAAACCCAGCAGGGCTCCAACGATCACCGCGCACAACGCCGATAAAATAAAGAGGCTCTTGGCGAATGCCAGGATCGCGAAGGCTCCGAACGCCATGATCAGCAGTCCTCCGGCAAGTCCGTCGAGTCCGTCGGTAATGTTGACGGCGTTTGCCGTGGCCGTAATCACAAAGATGAAGAGGGGAATGTACCAAAGCCCCAGGGAAACGTCACCCATTCCGGGAACGTGAATTTGGTCGTACCCCAGACGGTAATGGAACCACCAGGCTCCCAGCGCGGAGAGCAGCGTGAGCCACAGGAATTTGGGTTTGATGTTCAGGCCTTTGCTTTTTCCCGCGCCCTTGAGGTTGAGATAATCGTCCACTGCCCCGAGAATTGCCGTGGCAAGCAAAGTGAAGATTGGAAGCAGGGTTTCCTGTCTGTTGAACAGCGAGTGTTCGGTAAATTTGAGTTCACTGGAAAGGCCGGAGAGCAAAATAACGAGCAGCGTCACTCCCCAGATAAGGATTCCCCCCATGGTCGGGGTTCCGGCTTTTTTTGCGTGGAGTTCCTGGAAGATGGTGGCTTTTTCCCCGGTTGAGGCTACTTCGCGCAGCTGTTTCCCGATTTTGTATTTATGGAGGAGCTTGATGAATTTCGGCGCGATGATGATGGTGATGACAAACGCCGCAATCTGTGAACCGAAGATAAGGGAAAGGTTGCGGATGGTTGACGTGAAATCACCGTTCATGAGTACCATAATCAGGACCAGTTAAATGTTCGGAAAACCCAGTCCGCCAGGAGTTTGGTTTCACTATAGCGCGAAGGGCTGTCCAATACCACCGTCAGGATATCGTCGCCTTTGCCGTTTTCAATGATGGCGATGAGGCATTGCCCCGCAAGGTCCGTTGTTCCGGTTTTGAGTCCGAGGACTTTGAGGTAGCTCCCGAGCAGATCGTTGGTGCTTTTGAGTTTGTGGGTGAATTTGCCGTTCGTGGAGCTGACTTCCATTTCCTTGATGACGGCGGCCCTGCGGATGAAACTTTTGCCGTACGCATATCTTCCCAGAATCGCGAGGTCGTAGGCACTGGAATAGTTTTCCGGTTCATCGAGTCCGATGGGGTTGGTGAAGTGGGTGTCGTGAAGACCCAGTTCCTGCGCTTTCTGGTTCATTTTGGCGACAAAGTTCGCGACGTCGCCGTTGCTGTTATATTCGGCGAGTGCGTATGCGGCGTCGTTGGCCGAGTGAATGAGGGATGAGTACAGGAGATTCTCGACGGAGATTTTTTCGCCGGGTGCCAGCCAGGCTTTGGATCCCTCCACCTGTGATGCGGCCTTGGATACCGTGACGACGTCGTCCAGTTTGTTTTCTTCCAGGATGATCGTTGTTGTCATCAGTTTCGTGATGCTTGCGATGGCGCGGCGGTCGTATCCGTTCTGTTCATACAACAGCATGCCGTTGTTCAGATCCACGGCAAGGACGGACTTGGCCTTCAGAATCGGCGCGATGTTCAAAGGATCCTCTTTTGGTATCGCCGTCGCCTCCAGCAGCGTGTTGCTGTTGAAGGTGTTCATCCGGTCACCCGGGAGTTCCGCCCCGAGGAGTTTGGTGGATGCGTAAAGGCTGATGAGTGAAGTGAGCATGCGTGGTGTTATTGCTGGGTACCCTGTTGGGTCACAGGTTTTGGCGCCGTGAGGTACGGGAGAACGGAGAATGGATCTTTCAGCCTGTTTTGAAGATAGTCCGCACCGATTTCGATTACCACTTCGGTTCCGGCATCTTTTTCGGTTTCAAGGTATTTCGGCGGAATGCCTGCCGCCTGCGGGTAAGGCATGATTTTTGCCAGGACGTCGACGACAGCGGGTTTTTCACCTTTCGGACCCGGAAGATAGTAAATTGTGGTGGCGGTCAGGTCCTTGGCTTCTGCGTTGCCGACCCTGGTCACGTTGAAACAGTCCCTATAGAGGTATTCACCGACTTCGCTCGCTATCCCTTCCTTCTTGGTTCCGTTGCGGACCTGGATGGGGGTCCTG
>JAYRRV010000042.1:0-4505 GCA_041909955.1 Candidatus Altimarinota bacterium | reverse complement strand
GGAGGAAATCACCGCAGGGGTGCATGCCGACGTGCGTATGTGCGGGCGGCTGGTGCTCATGCGGGCGCATGGGAAACTGACGTTTGCTCAACTGCAGGACCATACCGGCAAATTGCAGATCGCGTTCATGCAGGATTTTATCGGCGCGGACCATTATAAGATGCTGCGCAAAATCGACATGGCCGACTTTTTGGGTGTAACCGGTGAACTGTTCATCACCAAACACGGCGAGCTGACGTTATTGGTCAAAGAGTATGTTTTACTCGGCAAGACTCTTCGTCCGTTGCCGGAGAAGTTCCACGGCCTTGCCGACCAGGAGACCAAGTACCGCAAGCGGTATCTGGATCTGATCACCAACCCCGAAACGTATGAAAGATTTTTGTTCAGGACCAGGCTCATCACCTCCATGCGTTCGTTTTTGGACAAGAACGGTTTTGTGGAAGTAGAGACTCCGATTTTGACGAGCATCCCTTCCGGGGCTGCCGCAAAGCCATTTTCCACCCACCATAACGCCCTGGACATTGCACTCAACCTCCGCATCGCTCCCGAAACTTTTCTGAAACGCGCGATCGTTGGAGGATTTGACCGGGTGTATGAGTTCGCCAAATGTTTCCGCAACGAGGGTATAGACCCTTCCCATCTCCAGGAGTTCACGATGCTGGAATATTACGGGGCGTACTGGAACTATGAGGACAACATGGACTTCACCGAAAAACTTATCGTCGATGTTCTGAAAGCCCTGAAGGGTGATCTGAAAGTTTCCTGCCGGGACCGCGACGGCAAGGAACAGATTATAGATTTCACCCCTCCATGGCCCCGTCTGAAGTTCGTGGAACTCATCGAAAAAGATTCCGGCATCAACATTCTGGATTCGTATGGCGATGCCGACGCGCTCCGCGCGCAAACGAAGAAGAAAAAAATCGTCATTGAAAAGGCCGAAACCATGGGGTACGGCAACCTCTGCGATGCCCTCTATAAAAAGGTTTCCAGGCCTTCGCTTATCCAACCCTGCTTCGTGATCCAGCACCCGGTGGATACCAAACCCCTTGCCCGCAGAAATAATGTCGACCCGCGTCTTGCCGACACCTTCCAGCTCCTGGTGAACTCTTGGGAAATCGTGAACGCCTACTCGGAGCTTGTTGATCCGCTCGACCAGCGCGACCGTCTGGTGCGCCAGGCTTCCGCCAAGGCCGCCGGCGACGAAGAAGCCATGCCGATGGACGAAGATTATTTACTGGCCATGGAGCACGGGATGCCGCCGATTTCCGGCTGGGGTATGGGCATAGACCGTTTTGTGGCTCTCCTGACCAATCAGGACAACCTGAAAGATACCGTCCTGTTCCCGCTCATGCGTCCCGAGGTTTAATTCTTTTGTTATGGCTAAGCTGTGGCAACAAATTCAGGCGAAGTTCCGGAATTTTTTCCACCGGCAGTCCGGCAAACCAAGGAAGAAACACCCCTGGCTTCTGGGCCTGGGTGCCTTTCTGCTTTTCGCCGTGCTCTATGTACTCTCTTCCCTCAGCAGCCTTCGGGCGTTTTTGCCTTACTACGGCGAACTTACCGGTTTTCCGTTCGGCACCAGGAACTATCTCGTCGTTTTTCAGAACAATAATGAGCTTCGTCCGGCCGGAGGTTTTGTTTCCGCATTCGGCATCGCCAAGTTCAAGTACGGTTTTTTTACCGGAGTGGATATCCAGGATGTGTACGGCGACGTGGATAACCATCCGTACCAGGAACCGCCCTATCCCATGAAACAGCTCCTGGCCGACCAGTGGTACCAGGGCTACACCTTCCGCGACGCCAATTACGATCCCGACTACCCGAACAGCGCAAAAGAGCTTATACGTATGTTTAAATTAACCCGGCCGGATATGCAGGTGGACGGTGTCATCGCCGTGAATTACTCCTTTATGGAAGACCTTTTGGCCGCCGTGGGGCCGCTGGATGTGAACGGAAAAATCTTCGGCAAAGACACCCTGTTCGGCATGCTGGAGCATGAAGTGAACAATGTGGACCGGCATAACGCCGAAGACCTGCAGAACCGGAAAAACGTCCTCAAAGATTTTGCCCAGCGACTCATAAAGAAAATGGTGTTCAGCCCGTTAAAATTGCGGAACGTGAGCGACACGATTGTCCACAGCCTGGCCACCAAGGAGATTCAGCTCTATTTTACCAACGGTTCACTGGAAAAACTTGCGACCGACAATAGCTGGGGCGGGCAGTGGCCGCAAAGTATGAACGGTGACTTTTTGGCTGTGGTTGAGGCAAATCTTGGAGGGATGAAATCCGATCGCTACATCCAGCGGCAGGTCAAATATCATGTGAAGGCCGAGGACAACCCGGAAACGGGGAAAAAGAATCTCATTGCCGAGGTGACCATTGATATTGATCACTATGGCGTCGAGGATGTCCCGATGAACGGCGAATATACCGGGTTTTTCAGGACTTACGTCCCCAGAGGATCTCAGCTGCTCGGCGCGGAAAGCGACAATCCCAAGAGTTTGTGGCAGAAGGAAGAAGGGGCCTACACCATTTTCGGGAATGTCGTGCGGCTGAGCCCCGGCAAAAAGACGAAGCTCTCCTACCGCTATAAACTTCCTGCGGATGTGATGAAAAAGGATGAGTACCAGCTGTATATTCCCAAACAGTCCGGAACGGATGAGGATTATTACACGGTTCTTTTTGAGGCGCCGCAGGGCTCCACCGTTTCCAGCCCCCATTTCACCCCGCGGGAAAATGTTGGCGTCTACCAGCGTGAAATGGATTCCGATGTTTCCCTCTACCTCAAGATCCTCCCCGACAAACTTCCCCCGAACATCATCTATCAGGCCATCGAGGGAATGAACCGCATCACTTTCGTTTTCAACGAAAACGTGAGCAATGTTTCTGCGGAAGATCCCCTCAATTATGAACTCAAGGACCTCAACACCAAGCACCCCGAGTCCACCGACTACCTTCAGATCGAAAGGATCGAACACCAGGGCAAGGCAGTTATCCTTCACACGAAAAATATGACGAAACAGCCCGGCGAGTTCTATCAGATCACCATGAAAAATCTGAGCGATGCCCGCGGAAATATTGTCGTTCCGAATCCCAAGACCATCACTGTCGTCCAGAGGCTGAAGTAAAATCGAATCGGAGCCTTGCCGCGAGGTCCGAATAGACCATTTCTCTCACGCCCTCGATGGATTCGCGGATTTCGATGTCCCTGTTTCTCTCCTTCACTTTTTTGACGATCAATCCCAACACTTCCGCAATCTTCTCTTCAGGGAAAACTTTGATCCGGTCTTCCGTTTTCTGCGCTTCGGAAATTAGCGCCAGAAAAACCCTCATATCGTTTCCGATCGTAATCAGGGCCTGCAACCGCGCCTCATCGTCTGACTTCTCCATGACCATGCCTGCGCCGACATCAACCAGCTCCGGATGATCCAATATCTCGGTCATGTCGGTGTAGTTCCCCAAATATATGGTTGCCAGCCTCAGACCGAATTTTGATCCTTTGAGCTTCTGTACGACAACTTCCTGAACACTTTTGCCAAGTGCCTCGAAGAGTGTTTTTCCCCGAGGGATGCCTTCCGTACGGTCCGACATAGTTATTGTTCCAATCTAAGGATTGCCATTTTATCCCTAAATTTCCGGATGTCAAACCTCCTTGTGAGTTTAAATTTCATCCACTACAATGTCCGCAATGGACAAGATTGCAGTATTAGATTTTGGAGGACAGTATGCCCACCTGATTGCCAACAGGGTCCGCAGGCTTGGGGCATACAGCGAGATTTTTGACGGAGAGACCCCGGCGGAAAAACTCCGCGGGTACAAGGGGATTATCTTTTCGGGAGGCCCTCAAAGCGTCTATGAACATGACTCGGTGAAATGCGATCCAAAGATCCTGGATCTTGGGATTCCGGTTTTGGGTATCTGCTACGGACACCAGCTTTTGGCCTACATTCAGGGCGCGAAGGTCGAACCGGCACATGTCCGCGAATTCGGATTAACCGAAATGAAGGTGATCAAGCCCCGGGGTGTTTTTAAGGATCTTGGCCCGACGGAAATTGTCTGGATGAGCCACGGCGATTCGGTCAAAGAGCTACCGCCAGGGTATGAAGTGATCGGCGAATCACCGGGTGAAAATGCCGCGATCGCGAATTTTTCAAAAAACTTTTACGGATTCCAGTTTCATGTGGAAGTGGTCCATACCGTCCACGGAATGAAGATTCTGAAGAATTTCCTGGACCTCTGCGGTGTTGAGTATACCTGGAAAATCGATGATTTCATCGCGCAGGAGATTGAGACAATCCGCGCCAAGGTGGGCGACAAAAAGGTTTTCATGATGGTGAGCGGGGGCGTTGATTCCACCGTCGCCTTCGCTCTTCTTGAAAAAGCGCTCGGCCCCGACCGAGTGTACGGGCTCTTTGTGGATACCGGCTTTCTGCGCCTGAACGAGCGGGAGCAGGTGGGAAACGCGCTGAAGGAACTGGGTTTCGCCAATCTGCATATCCGCGACG
>JAYRRV010000041.1:0-3928 GCA_041909955.1 Candidatus Altimarinota bacterium | reverse complement strand
TTGTGACGTTTAGAGCATTGTGTTGGTAACTAAAGATATATATGCAAAGAACAGTTCTATATTGTCGCAAGTCTTCGGACAGCGATGACAGGCAGGTACAATCGCTAGATGATCAGGAAACTGAGCTGAAGGATTTTGTGAAGAGGGCTAATGGATTTGCACAAAACAGCAATGAGAGAATGGAGATTGTTGAGACCATCAAAGAGAGCTGTTCGGCCAAAAACTCAGGAGAAAGGCCGCTTTTTAACCGAATGATCGAAGAGGCGCAAAGGGGAAAGTATGATGTTATTTTGATCTGGGCTCCTGATCGAATTTCGAGAAATCTTGGCGATATGGACAAAATTATCAGGCTTTTGGAAGGCCATAAAATCAAACATCTCCTTACTCAGTCCAACCAGACCTACGGCAATAGAGCCATTGAGAAAGGTATGCTGCAGTACTGTGTAGTGAACGCCAAAATGGAAAATGACCAGAAGGGAGAGAATGTGGTGCGAGGACTGAAGCGAAAAATTCGTGATGGCAACTGGATTGGGAATGCCCGACTTGGCTATCTGAATTTTGGAAACAAGAAAGGCCAGCGTTGGGTGGATAAAGACCCTGAACGCTGGGATATCATCAAGCAATGCTGGGAAATGTTTGCGACTGGAGCCTATTCTGTGCCACAAATCAGGGATAAAGCCGAAGAGCTTGGACTTCGATCACGGCCAATGAGAAACAAACCCGAAGGCGCACGTGTGGGCATTAATACATATTACGACATGTTCTGGAATGTTTTTTATTTGGGCAAAATGCTGATTGGAAAAAAGGATGATGTGAAGCTTTTGCCAGAGTTAAAGACCATGATTTTGAATGGAGAAATTGAAGGTGAGATTTTTGAGGACTATGTAATTGTAAAAGGCAAACACCCGCCGATGATTTCGGAAGAGATGTTTCGGCGTGTTCAGGGGATTTTGAGAGAGCGTGGCCTCGCGAATCATTGCACGACTGCGAAGTTCAAGGACTTTGTATTTGCTGGACTGATTTTATGTGGATCGTGCGGTCATGCTGTTGTGACCGAAGAAAAGACCAAATACAAGTGCACCGATTGTGGAACTTGGTTCACCTGCTCATCCGCCCGACCAACTCCTACCGATTGTAAGCACTGTAAGAAGCCTTTGAGCAGGCAGGCGCTGGAAAACAGCTCTTACTACTGCTATGCCCACTGTTCGGGCAAAAATAAGGAAAAGAAGTTTTGTCCGCAAACTTTTCACCCTAATGGCAGACCAAAACCAACTATTCCCGTAGTTGAGCTGGAAAAGCAGGTTGATGACATGTTGAACCGCCTTTCAATGGATGACGAAGTTTATGCCTACTGCATCGGTACCTTAAAAGACGAACATTTCCAGAATAAGATCGTTCAAAACCAGTCTTTGACGCTTTTACAGAGAGATCACAAGCGTATCAAGGAAAAACTCGATAAACTGGTGGATTTAAGGCTTGCTGGAGAGATTGATGCCGACTACTTTGCAAACAAAAAATCCGAGCTGGAGACAAATCTCAAAGAAATCATGCAGCAATTGGAGAAGTTTAATAAGAAAAATACCGATTGGGTCGAACAGACGGAAACCTTCCTGAATATGGCTTCCAGAGCCAGTCTTGCGTTTAAAAAAGGAGATAATCCTACAAAACGAGAAATCCTGAAAAGTATCAGCTCGCACATCTATTTGCAGGGTGGAAAACTGCGCTTCGAATTCCGAAAACCATTCGACATACTGCTCAAAAAACCGCCAAAGCAAGCCCTAAATGCCGTATCGAAAAAACAGGAGTTCGAACCAAAAGAACATCAGGAAAAAGCCAAAATTGTTGCTTTTGGCTCTCGTTTTTCTGAATGGCTCCCCCGACTGGGCTCGAACCAGTGACCTACCGGTTAACAGCCGGTTGCTCTACCACTGAGCTACAGGGGAACGTGGAATTAGTTGTTTGTGCTTATCCTTTCAAAAGCGCTCCTCATTTGGAGCAGGGACACTATAGCCAAGCCGGGACTATTTTTCAACGAAATTTTTACTTATTTCTGCCCATCTCTGCGGCAAGCTCTTTTTCGATCTCGTTGAGGTCGGTTTTTTTCTTCATCATGGCCAGTTCTTCGTCATCTTCCGGCGGCATGCCCAGGTGGTCGTGGATTTCATCCAGGATGATGAGCATTTTGGTGATTTCCTGTTCCGCCAGTACGTTTAGGTGCAGGTCGACCTCTTCACGCAGGTCGGCGATGTGGGCCGCACGGTTCTGGCTGATCAACACGATGATGGCCAGGAAGATGGCCTCCAGGGATACGATCATGGTCAGGAGCCCGTAGGGGAATGGATCAAAAGCCGGTATCCCCGGGATAAGGCCGGTGTTGATGAACATCCATACCGCGAACCAGGCAATGTTGAAAACCAGAAACCAGACCGATCCGAAAAATTCCGTCAGGTAATCGGCTATTTTATCGGTCAGTCCGCGTTTGAGGTCCATCTTGGCTTTGAAGCTTTTGATTTTTTCGCGGCGGTGTTTGACCAGTTCCTGATGGACACCCGTGTGGATTTTCATGATCTTTTTCAGTTTTTCGGCGGTTTTTTGAGGAAGGTTCATGGGGGTGGAATTATTTTTGAGGTTTATGTTTTGACGAACTTCCAGATTTCGCGGCAGACGATTTGGTCCGGACGGTCGTAGACGATTCCCAGACGTTCGTAGACCTTGAGTCCATACTTTTTGCTCGTTTCATGGGGAATCAGCGGTTCGGCATGGAATCCCATCTTGGCGAGTTCCTCAACCAGATCTTCCAGGAAGAAGTACCGGTCTTTCCGTTTGTATGCCAGCAAACTGATGACGACGGGAGTGTCTTTTCCGATGAGGGGTTTGATCGCCCGGAAAAATCTGAACAGTGTTTCGTGAATGCTACCGAAGGTTTTTCTGATGTTTTCCGGAACAGGAAACTGGCTTACCGGAGGTCCAAGGTAAGATTCCGTCACAATGAGGGCGGGGGATTCGGGTATCTCTTTTTTTGTGAGCTGTGTGGCGTCTTTGACGAACAGTCGAGGCTGGGGAGTGAGAATGTTGTATTTCTGAATCGTCCAGTCGGCATTTTTGTGCGCTTTCTGGAGTGCCTGTTCGTTGATGTCGGAACCGAGCACGTCAAATCCCAGGAGGAGCCCTTCGGTGAGTACTGTGCCGATGCCCGTGAACGGGTCGTATAGCAGGCTGTGTTCCGGGATTTTTTCTTCCAGCGGGGTTTTGCCGGCGAGATTGATCATCATCTGGGCAAGTTTTGGGGGAAGCATGCCAAGATGTGGATCGCGGCCAGGGCGCTGATAATCGCGCTGGCTGTATTTTTCAATGTCCTGGAGCGCTTTGGTCTCCCCGTAGAAATAGTGATGGTTTCCCTGGACGATGGTGATGTGCGATCCGTCCTGCAGGAGATCTTCCCCGCGGATGGCCGCGCTTTCGGGATTCTTGAAGTTCTTATTGATGAAGCGGGATTTAATTTCTGCTTTGACGAGTTCCTTTTTGAGGGAAATTAAGGATCTTTTTAAAATTTCTTCATGTCTTTCTGTGAAACTGGAGAGGCTTATTCCGTAGTTGAGCTTGTTCGGTCTTCCCTGGAACTTGGTCGTCAGAAATTCGGCAACTGCCGGCACGATGGCAGATTTATCCTTTGAGGTTTGCGTGAAAATTTCTGCGACGCTGATGGTTCCGCCCAGGCGGTCCAGGCTCAATTGCGGACGGGCGAGCGGCTGCGGGAGTTCGGCTATGAGGGCTTCGGGGACGATGTCGATGATTTTTGCCCCCTTGACGGTGCCGAGCATGCTGCAGAGTTCCGCGATGGAAAGAAGGTGTTTCCGGCCAAGAATAAATGCGTAGGTTGTCATACCCGTGTATCATTTCATGTTTTTATGAAAAAGCAACAGCAAAC
>JAYRRV010000040.1:0-4703 GCA_041909955.1 Candidatus Altimarinota bacterium | reverse complement strand
GCGGGAAATTTGAGCCCCACGTCGCCGGCATAAGGGTCAACGACAAGCGCCCCGCCTTTGGTTTTGACTCCGAAACTGTTGTATCCGTACCAGGTGATTTCCATAGGTTAGAATTTAGGGTTTAGAATGCGGAATAGAGAATATTTGTCGTGCGTCGCCCAGGAACTATAATGCATTTTTCTGGGATTGTAAATTTCCAGCGTCTGTATTACTTTAAGTGCGACCTTTTTTCTTTCGCCTATGTCAAAAATCAAAGCTGTCCATGCCCGCGAGATCCTTGATTCAAGAGGAAATCCGACCGTCGCGGTGACCGTGACCACGGAAAAGTCCGTCGGCGTGGCCATGGTTCCCAGCGGTGCTTCCACGGGTAGTCATGAGGCGCTTGAGCTCCGGGACGGGGATGCCAAACGGTATTTGGGAAAGGGCGTTTTGAAGGCCTGCGCAAACGTGAATACGGATCTGTCCGCGCTTGTAGTCGGCCGGGAGGTCGATGACCAGCAGGGACTTGATGAGGCTATGCTCAAACTGGATGGAACTCCTACAAAGAGCAAACTTGGGGCGAATGCCATTCTGGGCGTTTCTTTGGCCTGTGCCAGGGCTGCTGCAGCCGAAAAGGGTGTGGGGCTGTATGCCTCTTTGAATCCGGGGGCAACTTTGCTTCCGGTTCCCATGATGAACATCATGAACGGGGGCAAGCATGCCGACAGCGGTCTGGATATCCAGGAGTTCATGGTGATGCCGGCAGGGGCTCCGTCCTTCAGTGAAGCCATCCGAATGGGTGCTGAAATTTTTCATCATCTTGGGAAACTGTTAAAAAGCAAAGGGTATGCGACCAGCGTTGGCGATGAGGGCGGGTATGCGCCGAGTCTTCCCGATCAGGAGTCGGCATTTGAGTATGTTTTTCAGGCGATCGAGGCGGCGGGGTACCGTGCCGGTCAGGACGTGTATATCGCCCTGGACGCCGCCGCTTCCGAGTTTTATGACGCCGCTAAAAAAGTGTATTCTTTCAAGATTAAAGGCAAAAAAGAGGAGCTCACGAGCGCCCAGATGGTGGATTACTGGGTGGATCTCGTCGGGAAGCACCCCATCATTTCCCTTGAGGACGGCCTCGCCGAGGATGACTGGGACTCCTGGAAAACCCTTACGGAACGGATTGGAAAGAAAGTCCAGATCGTCGGTGACGACCTGCTGGTGACCAATGTTGAACGTCTCCAGAAAGGCATCGACATGAAAGCGGCGAATTCCATCCTGATCAAGGTGAATCAGATCGGCTCACTGACGGAAACGGTGAACGCCATACGTCTTGCCCAGAAATCGGCTTGGACCACCGTTATTTCCCACCGCAGCGGTGAAACGGAAGATACCACTATTGCAGATCTGGCCGTTGCCCTGGGTACCGGGCAGTTGAAGACCGGATCATTGAGCCGCAGCGAGCGCGTGGCCAAATACAACCGCCTTATGGGTATTGAAGAGGAACTTGGTTCAAAGGCCCAGTTCCCCGGCAAGAAAGTTTTCACCCAGCTCAGCTTCTAATCCTCTCATTCTCTCATCCTTGGGTTTATGATTCAGACCATCAAATCCGGTGATGTTCGCGGTGCTTATCCGAAGCGTGCCTCCGACTCCCATAAAGGCATGAACGGAAGGATTCTGATCGTCGGGGGAAGTATTGATTACTACGGCGCTCCGTTGCTGTGCGGCTACGGGGCTTTGCGCGGCGGCGCCGACCTCGCGTTCATTTTCGTTCCCGAGTGTAATTTTGATGTAAGCCGCACCCACTATCCAGATTTCATCGTGAAAAAATTCCCGGGCGAATATCTGGATATGAAGGGGGTCACACCGATTCTGGAGTTTGCCAAAAAATGTGACGTACTGCTGATGGGGCCGGGTATGGGGGAACGCGAAGAGACATACGAGGCTATGAAAAGCATTATCGAAAATTGTCCGATTCCCATGGTTCTGGACTCCTCCGCCATCCAGGTTCTTCAAAAGATCAAAAATTTTCCCCTCCAGCAAAAGGTGGTGATCACCCCGCACCATAATGAATTCGAGCACCTGACGGGCAAGGATGTAAAAGTTTCCGGGTCCGTTTCCGGCAAGGTTGTCCTTGCGCGCACCATTGCGACGGATCTCAAAATCAATATTTTGCTCAAGGGTCCCCAAAGCATCGCAGCCTCTGAAGACGGCACGACCGTCATGAATGCAACGGGAAATGCGGGCATGACCGTTGGCGGGAGCGGGGATGTTTTGAGCGGCTACATCGCGGCTTTAATAGGTCAGGGGGCCAATGCTTTTGACGCCTGCCGCATCGGCTCGTATGTTTTCGGGAAAGTCGGAGACGCCCTGTTGAAACAGAAAGGCTACGGCTATACCGCGAGTGATCTGGCCGAAGAGCTTCCAGTGATCGTCCGCCAGTTTGCGCCCTGAACTTCAACGCTCCGATGATAAAAAACTACCGAAAGGATCTTCCCATTTTTCAGTTTCACTCCCTTCAGAAATTTTCCGACGAGGTTGACCATGCGGTGCTTTCCCGGCTAGGAGGCGTCAGTAAAAAACCTTTCGACAGCCTGAACGTGAGCACGACCGTTAACGACAACACCGAGGATGTCCTGAGGAACCGGTCCATCATTTGCGACTCGTTCGGTCTGGCTCCTCAACGGCTTATCGCCGCAAACCAAATTCACAGCAACAATGTCCGTATTGTTGATGATGCCCTGCTCTCAAACCACGAAGCAAATCATGACATCGACGATGTGGATGCGTTTGTCACCAGGGTACCCGGTGCGGCATTGATGATGAAAGTGGCAGACTGCCAGGCGATTCTTATGTTTGATCCCTTTCAAAAGGTCATTGCTGCGGTTCACGCAGGATGGCGCGGGCTCATGAAGGATATCAGCGGAGCGACCATAGAGGTCATGAAAAAACAGTTTGGCGTGAATCCTGAACACCTTGTGGTGGGGATCGGCCCATCACTCGGCCCATGCTGCTCATTTTTCAGCGATCCAAGGAAAGAGCTCCCCGCGGATTTTGGCTCGTACATCAAAAGCAATAATACCGTCGACCTCTGGAAATTCAGTACCGACCAGCTGGTGCGGCATGGAGTCCAGCCGGACCGTATTGAACATGCCCGCGTGTGCAGCATGTGTGGAGCGGGAGAAAAGTTTTATTCGTTCAGACGCGACCGGGGAGTCACCGGCCGGTTCGGTGTGTTCATTGTCCTACGGTAGTTCCGTTTTTTTCATTTCTGTTTTCAGGTCGTCCAGACGTTTCTGGGCGTCCATGTATTGCGGATTCAGGCGGACCACTTCGGTGTAACTTTTTAAGGCCAGATCTTTCCGGTCGATCTGTGCGAAAATTTTCGCCGCCTGGTACGCGTACAACGGGTTGTTTGGACTCAATTTTATGGCTTGCTGCAGACTGTTTACCCCTTCTATCATATAAGCGTCGTTCTGTTCAAGATGGGAAAGCTGTATGGACGTCACCCCCATGTTGTAAAAAGTGCTTGGGTGAAATTTATTGATGACGCTGGCATTCTGATAGTTCTGGAGCGCCAGCTGAAGATACTGTTTCGTGTATTCTGCATCGAACTCGGACAGCGTTCCGTTCTTAAATGCAAAATCACCGAACGCTTCGTAATATTCGTACCTGTAGGGTTGATTTTTCAGTGTTTCGTCGTACCACAACCGTGCGTTTTCCGGATGTCCAAGGCTTTCTTCGATGACCGCGTTCTTATAGTTATATTCCGCTAGGGCTTCCCGAGCGGTGAAGAATCCGCACCAGATGACCCCCACCAGCAATACGCAGACCGCCAATTCTTTCACCACAGGTTTCAGTTGCACATAAGCCGTTTTCTCTTCCTGCGAGACCGAGCTCATACCGGCCCCCAGCAGCAGGAAAAATATCGTCAGGGTGTCTACGACGCCAAAATTCGCGATCACCTGGATCAGATACACCATCAGTGCTCCTTTGATTCCAAGGGTAATATAAAACATTTCGTCAGGTTTTTGACGCAGAAATATTATTTTGTCGATGGCGGAAAATACAATAATAAGCAGTCCCAGGTACACCGCCAGTCCAAGGAAACCCTCGGTGACGAGGATGTCGATATAATCGTTATGTGAAGACTCAGGAGTGATCTGATATTGGATGTCACCCGGGCCCGGGACACGGTAGTCGTACCGGCGGTACTGGCTGTAGATGTCCCTAAACGTTCCGAGGCCGAAACCGAGGATCGGGCGGTCCTTTACCATCTCAAAACTGCTCATCCACCAGCTTAAACGGTCTGGAGGAAAGCCCGATTCGGCGGATTCAACCCCCTGCTGCATTCTCTGGATAACCGGTAATTTACTCAACGGTTCGCGGAAAATAAAAATGATTCCGGCTATGACCGCCACAACGACAGCAAAGGCCACCCATGTTTTTTTTATAAATTTCCTCAGGCCCCTGCTCCGAATGACGAGGATAATAAAAACAGTGACGAGAGAGAGACCTGTCGCCGCCAGAGCCGCGCGGCTCCCCGTGAGAAGTACCACCAGGAACGCTGCGTGCGCGCAAACCACCAATATCCTCTGAACGGTTTTATTCTTCAGGAAAGGGATCACACCAAATGCCAGCATGATACACATTCCCATGTACGCGCCAAAGTGGTTGCTGTGCCCCAAGGTTCCAAATACCCGTTCCTGGGGATTTTGACTCCATGCAAAACT
>JAYRRV010000039.1:0-3476 GCA_041909955.1 Candidatus Altimarinota bacterium | reverse complement strand
CGGTTTTTCCGATGTCCTTCACCTCGCCCGGTTTGAGTGGGGAACCTTGATCAATGCTGATTTCTATGAGTTTGAGCCGTTTTTCTTCTATGACGAGGTATGTTGAAGGCCACGGGGTGTATGCGCGGACACGGTTCAAAATTTCCTGTGCCGTTAACGAGTGAAGGTCCACCATGCCGTCATTTTTTTGAATCTTGTGGCAGAAGCTCGCCTTGCTTTCGTTCTGTGGAATCGGGTGAACAGCATTTTCGGTCAGGTCTTTGAGAACGTAGGGCAGAATCTTACCGCCGAGGATGCTGAGTTTTGCGGTGAGTGTTTCGGCATTGTCTGCCGGATCGATGGTGAGTTTAGCAATGTCCAGGATGTCTCCCGCATCAAGTTCCGGAGTCATTTTCATGATGGTTACGCCCGTTTCATTGTCTCCGTTCAGAATGGAAGCTTCGATGGGGGATGCGCCGCGATATTTTGGCAGTAGCGATGCGTGTACGTTGACGGCTCCGTATTTTGGAATTTCAAGCAGCGCCCCCGGGAGAATTTGTCCGTAGGCGACCACGACGAAAATGTCCGGTTTTAGCTCTTTTATAAGATTGATGAACTCCATGTTCCCCCTGATCTTTCGGGGCTGGAACACGGGTAAGTTGTTTTTGAGCGCGAGCTGTTTTACCGGCGGTGGAATGATTTCCTGTTTCCGGCCGATTTTCTTGTCTTCTTGGGTAACGACCGCTATGACCTCAAAATCCTGGTCTTCGATCAGAGATATGAGGGATGGGAGGGCAAAATCTGGTGTCCCCATAAAGATAATTTTGATTTTTTTGCTCATGGATATGCTTGGAAGTAATCTCTAGTCTCAGAATACCATAATACCTTGCAAAGAGAAAAAACATCGGCTACTATTGCGAACTCATTGAGTTATATCACCCGATGCAAGAAAAGTATCTACAAGCCAAAAGACTTATTGATAAGGCGCAAAAAATCCTGTCGATTTCTCACAAACGCCCTGATGGTGACACTTTGGGTGCTTCCTGTGCATTGTACCTGGGCTTGCAGCAGTGGGGGAAAAAAGTGGATATGGCCTGCATAGACGAAATTCCGGAGAGGTTCAGCTTCTTGACTGATATGAACAAGGTGATACGAGAATTTAACTACAGGGATTACGATTTGATTATTGTCTCCGATGCGGGGGCTTCGTATATGACCCGTTACCACGAAGTGTATCCCGATATTTTTAAAGGTGAAGTTCCCGTGATCAACATCGATCATCATGCTTCCAATGATAATTTCGGAACGGTCAACATTGTGGATGCCGCTTGTCCCTCGGCTACTGTTCTTCTTACCCGCATTTTTGATTTCTGGGGTCTCCGTATTACTCCTGCGATCGCGACGGCTCTTTTATGTGGTATTTATAATGATACCGGCAGTCTGATGCATTCGAACACCACCATTGAGGTCTTTGAAGTAGCCGGGAAGCTCATGGAGAAAGGTGGAAAGATCAATACTGTTGCCAAAAAACTTTTCCGGACAACCCCGGTTTCCACCCTAAAGCTTTGGGGTCGCGTGCTGGAGAATGCTCATGTGAATGAGGAGGGCGTGACGGTTTCCGTCGTAACATGGAAGGATTTTTCCGAATGCGGGGCGGGTCCGGATGAGATTTCGGGTGTCGTTGATTTCCTGAATTCGGTTCCGGGTTCAAAATTTACCGTTTTGTTGAACGAGGACGCTCATGGCAATATCAAAGGGTCTTTCCGCACTCAGCGTGATGATGTTGATGTCGCCGCGCTAGCTTCCCAATTTGGCGGAGGTGGGCACCGCAAAGCAGCCGGATTTACCATGCCGGGTCGTTTGCATCGTGAAGTTCATTGGAAGATTGTTCCCCAGCATCAGCATATTGAAGGGGATGATGTCGTTTCATTTCAGTTGCCGAAACCTGAAAAACAGGCTTTGTAGTTCACCAGGCCGCTGCTATAATGGGTGAGCTTTTTTGCTTACTATGGATATTCGCCGCATAATCGCTTCGTTATTGATTTTCTTTTTTGTGGTGGTGGCTCTGCCGACCTTTTTCATTTTCGGCCTGAACCGCACTTTTCTTGATCCACGTTTTTATGGTGAGACGGTCGTTTCACCCGCGTATGAGGTCTTGATGAATGCCGTTGCCCACAATATTTTCGTAAAAGATCCCATTATTCAAAAACATTTTAAGGAAGAGGATATCCGCAAGGTTGTCGTGGAAACCGTGTCTTTGGATCTTTTCAAGGGGAGTATGGAAGATTTCTCCAAAGATTTGGAAGCCGTGAAAACAACTCCCGAGCACCCGCTGACTTTTAATCTTCAACCCTACAGGAGCAGTCTTGTGAAAATCTCCCAACGCCTGGCGATCCATCTTTTTCAGGCACTGCCTCAGTGCAAGTCCAATGAACTCCCCGAATTTACAGAGGAGGGGATCGCTACCTGCGTTCCGGGAGGCACAAATTATGAAGTCGTTGCCGGGCCACTTTCAAAACAGTTTGAAACGAGTGTGCTCAATGCTTTGCCGGATACCGTTGATTTGAGTCTTGCACGAGACCAGAGCGGTTCCATGTTCACCTTTGTGTTGAGTTCGGCGGATAAGGTGAGGTTTTACGGAATCGCGGGATTGATGGTATTGATCGTTCTGATCGCCTTTGTGCTTTACCGGCCTTTTTCCACCATCGTCCGTTATGAGGGCGTGGCTTTTTTGTTCAGCGGTTTCCTGGGGTTTTTGATGAGTCTTGGCCTTGGTGAAGTTCCAGCGTGGATGGTGCAGATGTATACGGCCAAAAACCTCAATGTTGTGAAAAGTCTGGGAGGGGAGACGGTGCTTGTAAAATATTTTCAGCAGGTTTTTTCCCAGTTTACCGGGGAGATTCAGAAGATCTCTTTTGTTTTTCTTGCCTTGGGTGCCGTCTTGTTGTTCATCTACTTTTTCTTTCTGCGTGTCGATGCGAAGAAGCCGATGGAGGAATAGTTGTCGTTTTACCGTTTTACCAGATTACCAATGTCCCATACCCGTTATTTAGCCATCATCTCCGGAGCAGGCATCCTGAGCTGGATTGCATGGATTGTGGTTTTGAATAAACTGGATCCCTTTGAATCGACGGGTCTAGCCATGGGTTTGTTTTTTGTGAGCCTTTTTTTCGCACTGACCTGTACTTTTACCGTGGCGGGTTACTATTTCCGCGTTTGGTTGAATAAAAACGAGGTTTTCTACAGCCATATCAATGTGGCGCTGCGTCAGGGAATATTGTTGACGCTGATCGCCATTGGTTGTTTATTGTTCCAGCTTCTGGGGGTTTTGACCTGGTGGTCCGGTCTGCTTTTTATCGGGGCCGTGACCCTTGTGGAGTTTTATTTTATGGCGAAGGAGGAGGCATAAAGTGCCTGCCGGTTTTTTAGCGGAGGCACAGTTTTATTGATAAGGGAAACAGGCGTTCCGTCTTTGTCCTGGGGCCGATCTTTCGATG
>JAYRRV010000038.1:0-3789 GCA_041909955.1 Candidatus Altimarinota bacterium | reverse complement strand
GGGGGTAGGTGGATCTTGTGCCGAAGGTGGGCCCTACACCATTAGTGTCCACTGTCCCGGTGGGGTTGCCTATCTTACGCCTCTGTCAATTTTTGCAATGATCGGCGGGGGGTTGTTATATTTTACGGCAAAAGTGAAGAACAGTCCCGAGTGGGGATATCTCTTCTGGTCTGCGTTGTTTCTTTCACTCGGGTGGAATTTTCTTGAATTCGGCCTGAAATCGCCAGGCGGCCTGGACATCTCTTGGATGATTTGCGCCGTTGTTTTTGGAATCATGGGTGTCGGTCCGTTGTTTGCGGCCGATAAAAGTTCGGCAGCGATGATTTTGTTCGGAAGCCGCCCCAAAGAAGAAACACTTGTTCCTTTTACCGAGTCACGTCCTTTTTTACTGGGTTTCCATCTGGTCGCTGCCGCCGCCGGAATTTATTTCGGCATCTTGCTGTTTTACGCAACTTGATTTTTTCTGGACTTGTTCATGGGGTTCCGCTGAATGGTTTGATCCATTTCATTCTTTTGGTAAGCCACCAGTACAGTGTGCCATCCGAACTTGAGAAAAATTTGAAGCCGGCGTCATTGGCAATTATTGAAAGTTTTTTGATGAATATCTCCCAGTCTGTTCTGTTGGGCGTGGTGGTTCCCAGGAGTTCCAGGAGCTGACTTTTGGTTGTAATACCCCCGGCCAACAGCGTTTTCCTCACCACTTTATGAGTCATGTCCGTGGGAAAATATTTCATAGTATTGAAGTCGATGAGGTCCGTGTTCGTCTCCGAAGGTGCGCCCACTGCGGGTTCTGCGACCGGTTCGGAAGTAGAGCCCGGAGAGGCCTCGGGAACTTTTGGTTCAGGTTCCGCAAGTTCCGGAGCGGAACCCCGCGCTGAAGCCGGCACCGGTTCTTGTGCGGCGCTTGTTGGTTCCGGGGTTGGTTCCGGGG
This sequence comes from Candidatus Altimarinota bacterium, assembly GCA_041909955.1. GTDB lineage: Bacteria > Patescibacteriota > Gracilibacteria > UBA1369 > UBA1369 > PALSA-1335. Next base: position 2,858 of record JAYRRV010000038.1, on the reverse strand, counting down.
CTCGTTCGGGTTCCGATACTGGCACCGGTTCGGTCTGGGTCGTCTGCAGAGGGGAAGATACCGTTTCCGGCGCTTTCCCCTGCATGGCGCTGGAAACCGCTGTTCTCACTTTGAGTGAGGTACTTACCCGAATATCGATGATCCTTACCCCGAATTCCGAAACAACTTCAACCGCCAGCGTGCGTTTTTTTGCCGACATTTTTTCGGCTGCCTGAAAAATTTTTCTGAGTTCGGCGCGCACCCATTGTGAGGGAAACTGATGTTGTTTCCTTCCGGTATCGATGGGGATTTCACGCTGCATGGTCATGTGGCTCCCCAGCGGACGCACGGTCAGGTGTAGGCGTGTGGGAACCGGTCCCAAAAACTCCTTATTCTGAATTCTGTCGAGTGTATACGACTCTAATTTCCCCACGATCTCTTCAACGGTATCGGCAAACGGAGCACCTGCGTCTTTGGGCGAGTCGGATTGGGATGTCATGGCATCTTTTCAAGGTATGGGGTGAATTAAATCGGCTCCCTGGCTTTTTGTCAACAACTTCATGAATACAAAACAGGGGCGGAAATCCGCCCCTGTTTGCTTTTTCCTCCCCCGAGTTGAAAATTTTAGGATACAACGTGAAATTTATCCGGAAATTTCAGATTCCACCGATGTTTCAGGACTCTCCTTTGTTTCACTTTCCGTGGATTTGTCCTGGCTGACTTCGCTTACTTCGGACTTTTCGCTTTTATTGAGCTCCAGCCCCTCACTTCCACTTTCACCGGCCCCTTTCACTTCTGTTTCGGACTGATCTTTTGATTCAGTCTCTGCTTTTACTTCGCGCTCCTGGGATTCCGAAGATTCAGACTCCTGAGACGAACCTGTGACTTTTTCGTCCTCATGTTCCCCATTTTCCTCTTCGACGTCCACCGGATCTTCACTGTCGTCTTCATCAAAGGTAATAGTGACTTTTTTGCCGCTTTCGTCGGTATAACTTAGTTTTTTAACTTTGCCCTTTTCACCGGCGTCCTCTTCCCCAAGGTATGCGAGGTCTTTGGCGTCTTTGGCTTTTTCAAGAGCGGAAAGTTCCGATTGTAATTGTGTTCCGGCTGAGGCGTCGCTCTTTTCTACCTGGGCTTTTACCTTGCCGATTGCCTGTTCAACCAGTTCCTTTGCCGAAGCCGTGGCGGATGAGAACATTCCCGTGTTGTTCAAAACCACGACAATCGCGAGCAGAGCAACGGCTGATACCGAGAGGGGCAGAAATTTTTTCATAAATTCGTTCATGTTAAGGATAAAAGGTGGAACCGGATTTTTGCGCATTTTTTCATGCATTTTCAATAAATCCGTTTTGAGCCTCCGTTGGTGAAGAGGAATCTCCACTTGGGGCGGCTGTATGTTTTCGAGCATTTTTTGTATCCTGGATGAGTCCTGTTTCATATGGATGGTGTTAGTTTCTTGGCCGGCACCTTCATCAACGCCGGTGTTGTTCAAGAGTTACATCATTTTTCGTCTGAATGATTTTTTCAAGTTTCCTCAGCGCCCGGGAGAGCATCGTTTTGATCGCCCCCGGCGTCATGTTCATGATTTCGGCGATTTCTTCAAATTTTTTCTTCTCAAAATAGCGCAGAACAATGATCTGCTGCATTCTTTCCGGGAGGGTTCTTACGAGAACCTGGATTTCCAGGTACTCATTGTTCCGGTCGATGACTTCCTGCGCCTCCAGGAGTTCCGAATGGGCGTTTTCTTCAATCGACGGTTCGAAGTGCTGGGTCTCGTACAGTTTTTCAAGTGAAACGGGCCGGTATTTCCCTTTCCGGAAGTAGGTGGCGATTTCGTTCGATGCGATTTTATATATCCAGGCAATAAAAGGGACATTTCTCCATTGGAAGACCTGAAGTTTCTGGAGCACCTTAATAAACGTTTCGGAGGTAATGTCCTGGGCGGTCGCCACGTCCCCGGTGCGTTTGAGGACATAGTTGAAAATCATCGGATAGTACCGATCATAGAGCTCACCGAAGGCTTGTGGATCTTCCTGGGCTTTTTTCACCAGCTCTTTTTCTTCGTTGGGGTTCAAGGGTTGGCCGTTACGAAATCTTCGTTTCTTTAACGCGTGGATCTAAAAAAGTTACACGTCAATGGTATCCGTTTTCATACCGTTGTCGCAATAGATCCGGATGGCTTCGTTCTTGAACTGTGCCAGCCCTTTGGCGTATTTGTCGTAGTGTTCGGTAAAGCGTTCGTCGGCGACATACATCTCTCCCAGGCCGCGCAGACGCGCCTCTTCAACGGGATAAAAGTTCTCGAGAAATTTGTGCCAGCGGGCGATGCATTCCTGGACTTCCGGGTTTCCGGGTGCGGCGCCTGCCAGTATCAGTTCCGCCAGTTTCACGGTAATGGCGTCCCCTTCCGCTTTCACGGCGTTCCACTGCTCTTTCGACATTTTTTTAATGCGGTTTTCCGAGGCTTTCACCTCATCTTCGCCCCATTTTTCGGCGGCCTCCCCGCGGTAAGCCTTTGCCTGTTCGGGGGTAAACCCTTCGTACATGTCCTGATCGTTCATCATAGTTTTTTTGTGAAGCGTTAAGCCAATTCGATAACGTTGTCGATGCCGATCTTTTTCACGAAGTAGCTGTCATGGGAGATGATGCACATGGCGACCTCCTGTTGAACCAGAAAGTTTTCAAGATCTTCACGGAGGAATACATCCAGGTGGTTGGTGGGTTCGTCCAGGAGCAGAAGATCGGGCTTCCGGGTGAGTAAAATGGCCAGTTCCAGACGGCGCTGCTGCCCAAAACTCAGGTTTTTCACTTTCTCCTCCACGTATTCCGAGGGGAAAAGATATTTGGCCAGAATGCTCCGGCAGAGCGTGTATTCGATC
>JAYRRV010000037.1:0-5683 GCA_041909955.1 Candidatus Altimarinota bacterium | reverse complement strand
GGCTCAATTCTGTTTCCCGTTGCCATGGCTATTTTCATGCCGCGGTCCGTCTGTTTTTTGAGAAACTGCTGAATTCCGGGAACTGTTTCAATTGTTGCGTGCTTGATGAGTTCATCATAGGCGGTGTGTTTCTCCCGCGAATACTGTTCAACCTGGTCCGGTGTCAGTGTTATGCCGTTTTCCTTGAAAAAGTCGGGAAACGTGCAATGTGCGCCTCTGCCCGAATAGCGGGCATCATCTTCCGGGGTGTAGGTCAGTCCGTGTTTTTTGAAAACTTCGGCAAACGTTTGGGCGTGCAGCTGCTGAGTGAGGGTTACCGTTCCGTCGAGATCAAAAATGAGTCCTTTGATGGCCATAATTTGTCTTGGTTTTCTTTTGATTTGGGATTTCAGCCCTTGCGTTAATTCTCTTTGATTATACCATAATGTTGTAAATGTCGCAATTCGTGGTATCATGTCTTTCAAAAGCATTTTTTCAATAATTGACTCTCATTATGGAACCGATGCGATCTCCAGAGGAGGAAAGGCAGCTTACTCAAAGTCCGGAGCAAAGGTTAAAGGTGAAGTTAAAAATTCAAAGGGAGCTTTTGGGGTTTCTTATCGGCCATCTTGAACGGAGTGCCGGAGTACAGAATGAGAAAATTGATCTTTATAGCGAGCATGAAAGCAGGCCTGCTATTTTTCTTATTGAAAGCATCAGTGAGCGGTTTGCGGTTTGGTTTGAGTCGCTTTGCGGGTCAGGCGATCCGGATGGCGGTGATGATGATTCCGGTTTGATGACGCTTGAAGAGTTTGAGACGGAGTATTTCGGTGATCCCCGGCGGGTGCTGGAGGCGGTGCTTGCCCAATCGTTCGTTGGCGATCAAGGGGGTGTCGATGAATATTTGCGGGAACTTCAAGAGTGGTTTAAAGTAAAGCCGCAACCTGATTCTTCCGGTGAAAAAAGGCTCTCAGTCCCAATTCGGGCACATATGACGAAAAAGTCCGTTCACAAGGTCTTGGATGCAATGGATGGCTCAGGTGCAGAATCCGCTTCATAATCAATCTTATGGCACTTCCACTCAAACTTTTCTCAGGGTCGTCCCATCCGGCACTGGCCGAGGCAATAGCCAAAAATCTGCATATCAAACTCTCCGAAATGGTGTTGAAGCGGTTTGCCTGCAATGAAATATATGCCAAGCCGGTTGAAAGCGTTCGCGGGTGCGATGTCTACATTGTTCAGACGGCGACTTCAAAAGTGAATGAGGATCTGATGGAGCTTTTTATTATGATTGATTCCCTCAAGCGTTCGTTTGCGGAAAGGATTCATGTGATTCTTCCTCACTATGGGTATGCAAGGCAGGATCGTGTGGCCACTCCACGTGAGCCGATCAGTGCCAAACTGGTGGCGAACCTTATTTCCGCTGCCGGAGCCAATCATGTGATGACCATCAACCTCCATTCCGACCAGGAACAGGGGTTCTTTGATTTTCCGGTTGATAATCTGACGGCGGTGAAGCTGTTCGTGGACTATTTCCAGCGCAAAAAACTCAAAGATCTCGTGGTTGTTGCACCCGATGCGGGCGCGGCCAAGGTTGCCAAGCGTTTTGCCGACAGAATCGGCGCTGAACTCGCCATAATTCATAAGGTCCGGCCGGAGCATAACGTTGCCGAGGTGATGCATGTGGTGGGCGATGTGGCGGACAAAACCTGCTTGATTTATGACGATCTGATCGATACCGCCGGCACAACCATAGCCGGAAAAGAGGCTTTGCTCAAAAAAGGTGCGAAAGATGAGGTATATCTCGTGGCGACTCATGCTGTGTTTTCTCCTCCCGCGGTTGAACGTCTGCGCGGGGCAAAATTCAAAGAGGTCGTCGTGACGGACAGTATTCCTCTCCCACCCGAAAAAATGTTCCCGGGATTGAACGTGATTTCCGTGGCTCCTTTGCTTGCCAAGGCTATACGAAATATTCATGAATCAAAATCGGTTTCATCTGTTTTTTAATTCTTTTTCTGCTATGGATAAAAATACAACGGTCTATCTTGGTGGCGACATGGACAGTCACGAAATCAAACAGCTTTTCAAGGATTTTTTGAAAGAAAAGGGCATAAAGTTTGTTGATCTTGGAATGTTTGAAAACGACACCACGAACTTCGATACCATTAAGAGGGAACTTGCCGAAAAGATCGCAGTTGAAGAGCATCCGCTTGGCGTTCTGATGTTCGGTAAGACCAATAAAATATGAATTTGAAGGAGCAGGCAGCCAAAGAGGCTTTGAGTTTTGTCAAAAGTGGCATGGTTCTTGGTTTAGGCACGGGTTCGACGGTGAAATTTTTTGTCGAGATGCTTGGGGAGGAACTGAAGGCCGGAAGGTTGAACAATATCGTCGGGGTTCCCACTTCCAAAAGTACCGAAGATCTGGCCAAATCTCTTGGTATTCCCCTGGGCAGCGTGGAGGATCACGAGGTTCTTGATCTTGCCGTGGACGGAGCCGACGAGGTTGATCCAAAATTCAATCTGATCAAAGGTCTCGGCAAGGCGTTGTTGCGTGAGAAGATCGTGGAAATTCACGCGAAGCATTTTGTGGTGGTGGTGGATGAATCAAAGATGGTTCAGAAGCTTGGACGAGGGCCATTGCCGGTGGAGATCGTGCCGTTTGGCGCGAAGGCGCACGTGCGCTGGCTGAACACGCTTCCGGGCTGTGTGGCCGAACTGTGGATGGAGGACGGGAAACCTGCCGTGACGGATAACGGGAATTATCTGGCAAAATGCACCTTTAAGGACGGTATTGATGATGTTCATGTTCTGGCTTCCGAGCTCGCACAATGGCCGGGAATCGTGGAACACGGCCTGTTTCTGGATATGGCTGGCACGGTGATCGTGGGGATGGAAAAAGGGCCGCAGGTAAAATCCAGAAAATAGAAGCGGGGATTATTTCCTGATTTTTTTAGGTTCAAATGGAACGATCCGGGCGTCTTCGGTGATGAAGTACAGTTCTCCCAGCTCTCCGTACAGGTCAGCTATTTTTTTTGCAAACTCTTCGGGAACCTGTCTGTCCTTCAGGCCCATGGGGTAAAGATATGAGGCTAAGTTCACCAGGGTCCGGATTGCTCCGATGTCGCGGGGTGTCTCTTTTCCATTCAGTGCATGATGCAGTGTTCTTATGGCTGGAATGTTATTGGGGCTGGTGGTTCTCATTTTTCCGTCCAAAAGTATGTCCGCTGCTTCGATTTGCGTTGCAAAAGCCATTCCTTCCGCCGATATCACAACCTTTCCCTGTTTGATAAATTTTAAGTATTCGTCGAGTTTTCCGTATTTTTCAAAGAGCTTCCGGTATTTCATATCATCGGCGGCATGGCGCACTTCGTGGTACAAAACCAGCGCGTCGATGGTATCTTCGGGGTCGAAGTCTATCTGCAGGTTAATCGCCCTTGACCGCGGACTGAAAGCTGCCGAGGTACCACTTCCCTTTTTTTCACTGGAAAGGAGGGCGTATCCGAAATATTGCAGCGGAGCGTCCATGGATTTGATGCCTTGTTCGCGCATTCGGTTTTTTAATCTTTCGATATTCTTGTTCGGATTTTTTTCGTTTCCGTGAAATATTTTGAAAGGCTCCGTGAGAGCTTCTTTTAACTGTTCATCTTTCATGTTGGCCGTTTTTGCTTTCAGTCTCTGTTCCAGTGATCGCATGGCACGTTCGGCCTTTTCAATGAGTTTATCCGTTACTTCTTCCGGATTTTGAAGACTGCCTGTTTCGGGTGAGGTTTTTTCAATAACCGGAGGTATCAGCACTTCTGTCCGTATTCCGTCTGTTTCTCTTTTTTCGGTTGTTTGAGCTGGAACAGGTGTGGGATCGACGGATGGTCGCAGAGCATAGAATCCGCCTCCAATGAATGCCGCCCCCAGGGCGGCATAGATGAGCTGTTTATAATTCCCGCGTGTTGAGGGAATCGGGGTATTGGACGGTCTGTGGCTTTCTTTTTTTTCCTTTGGTTTTGAGGAAAGTTTTGTCGTTGAATGTGGTTTTCTCAATTTTGGTCCTGTTTCGTTCATCTTTTGTTATAGCAAGGAGATGGATGTGTATCCTAGGCCTTTTATTTTTTTTGTCAATATGCTCATCATTATGCTGAATTTGGTGTATAATAGGTGAAGAAAGTATCTATCACCATGAACATAAAAATCGCTCCATCCATATTGTCCGCCGACTTCGGGAAGCTGAATGAAGAGATTGCTTCCGTTGAGCCGTATGTTGATCTATTGCATGTTGATGTGATGGATGGCCATTTTGTGCCGAACATCACCATTGGTGCTCCGGTCGTGCAGTGCATAAAGTCAAAGCTGCCACTGGATCTTCATCTGATGATTGAACATCCCGAGCGGTATGTGGAAGATTTTGTGAAGGCCGGTGCGGCCAGTATTACCGTTCATCAGGAGGCCTGCAGGCATTTGCACCGCGTTATCCAGCAGATCAAGTCTTTGGGCGTGAAGGCGGCGGTTTCCATTAATCCCGCTACGCCGTTGGAAATGATTGAGGAGGTTTTGGACGATGTGGATATGGTTTTGATCATGAGCGTGAACCCGGGATTTGGCGGGCAGAAATTCATTGAAGGCGCGCTTGGAAAAATTGCCGAATTGCGCAAACTGAAGCCAGATCTGGATATCGAGGTTGATGGCGGTATTAACGCTGAAACGGCAAAAAAATGTGTTGAGGCCGGGGCGAATATTTTGGTGGCCGGCTCGTATATTTTTGGGGCCAAGGACCGTCAACAGGCCATTCAGAGTTTGAGATAGACCCTTTTTATCATTATTTTGTTCATCAATATAATTGACCATGAGTCATTATTGTTTTATAATTATATGATGTTCTCAAACCGACAACGACTATGAAACAAGTTTCTTTCATCCGGGTTTTCGTCTCTGTTTTTGGTTCGATGTTTTTATTGCTGCCTTCCCTTGCGTCGGCTGCGACGATTTCCGTGAATGCGGACGGTGATGCCCGGATGGCTGGCGACGGTGCCTGCGAGTTTTCGGAAGCCATTATGAATGCCAACATCGGAGATGATATTTCCGGCGGGGACTGTGTTTCCGGTTCGGAAGGTTCGGACAATATTGTTTTTCGTTTTGGGGCAGGTGCGCACACTATTACGCTTGTTTCACAGCTTCCGGAAATTGTTTCGGAAATTCATATTGATGGTTTGGACCGATCGGGTGAGGAAGACCTGAAGTGTTCTCCAAAGAATCTCAAGGTTTCGTTGAACGGTAACGGAAATATTGAATATGGTTTGAGTTTTCAGGATGTGAAGTCCGACAGGAGTTCGGTGAGGGGAATGAACATTTACGGCATGACCGAAGCGGCCATTTTTGTCGGTGGAGATTTTATTACCGTGACCTGCAACACCCTGGGGACGAATGCCGAGGGCAATCTTCCGGCTCCGGTGCCAAATTCGAATTACGGCATTTTCCTGAGGGATTCCGATTTTTCCGTTATCGGAGAAGCGGGTGCCGGAAATACTGTTTCGGCAAACGGCAATACCGGGATTTTTATGGTGGACTCTTCGGACAATACCATTCAAGGGAATGTCATCGGCACGGATGCTTCGGGAACAACATCTTTGGGCAATCATTGGAACGGCATTGCTTTGACAACTTCGGGACGGAATCTTATCGGAGGTGACGAAGAAGGACAGGCGAACCTTATTTC
>JAYRRV010000036.1:0-8135 GCA_041909955.1 Candidatus Altimarinota bacterium | reverse complement strand
CTCACCCAATTCACCCCGTATAAAACGGAGGAGGAGTTGTGGACGGCGATTTCCAAAAGGTCCTAGTGCATCTTAGTTCTTTTGCTCCTGGCCAGGGTTTGCTTTGTGCCAAAGGATTTCTTTTGAGATCATGCCGATCACGGCTCCGATGATCATTCCTCCGGTCACAAAATGGGGAAGGTACAAGAAAAAAGTTCCATTCAGCCCGATGAGCCGGTCGAAAATCAGGCTGAAGAGCCATACGACGATTCCAAGTGACGCCCCGTTGATGATGTTCACAATGGTGCGGCTTTTTCCTTTATAAAACCATTTGTAGAGTTTGTCGGTGAATTTCATATTTTAGGGGGATTATTGTTGACATCGATATGGATGCTTATAATACATTAAAGGGCGGTTCATTACGAACCACCCTTTGTGCTTGTGTCGCATGATGTCTTTATTTCGACTTCTCCGCAATGATCTTTTCTGCGACGTTGGTCGGAGCTTTTTCGTAGTGGTCGAACTCCATGGAGTATGCCGCGCGGCCCTGGGTCATGGAACGGAGGTCCGTTGCGTAGCCGAACATTTCGGCGAGCGGAACGCGGGCGTGAATAACCTTGGCCATACCGCGGTTGGTTGTTTCGTAAATCTGTCCGCGTTTTGAGCTGAGGTTTCCCATCACGTCACCGAAGAAGTTTTCCGGAGTGGTGACTTCCACTTTCATGATCGGTTCGAGAATGACCGGTGAAGCTTGGCGGGCGCCTTTCTGGAATGCCATGGAACCGGCGATTTTGAACGCAAGTTCATTGGAATCCACGTCGTGGTAGGAACCGTCATACAAGACGACTTTTACGTCCACAACAGGATATCCGGCAAGGATACCGCGGGTGAGAGCTTCCTTGATACCTTTGTCGACTGCGGGGATGAATTCACGAGGGATTTTTCCTCCGACCACTTTGTTGATGAATTCGTAACCTTTGCCCGGTTCGTTCGGGCCGAGAGTGATTTTAACGTGTCCGTACTGACCGCGACCGCCGGACTGTTTGACGTACTTCTCTTCCGCGTCGACTTCGGTCTGAATGGTTTCACGGTAGGCAACCTGAGGACGGCCGATGTTCGCTTCAACCTTGAATTCGCGTTTCATGCGGTCGACGATAATGTCGAGGTGGAGTTCTCCCATACCCGCGATGAGGGTTTGTCCGGTCTCTTCGTTGGATTTGACCTGGAAGGTAGGATCTTCTTCGGCAAGTTTCTGGAGAGCAATACCCATCTTTTCCTGATCGGCCTTGGTCTTGGGTTCGATGGCAATCTGGATGACCGGTTCGGGGAAGGTGATGGATTCAAGGATGATCGGTTTGTTTTCATCGCAGAGGGTGTGGCCGGTGAAAGTTCCTTTGAGACCCACGGTTGCGGCAATGTCTCCGGCGTGCACTTCCTTGATTTCGTTACGGTTGTTGGCATGCATCTGGATGAGACGGCTGATACGTTCCTTGTTGCCGGTGCTGCTGTTGAGGACGTAGCTTCCCGAGGTGAGCTTCCCTGAATAGACGCGGAAGTACGCGAGTTTCCCGACGAAAGGATCCGTCATGATTTTGAAAATGAGGGCGGAGAACGGAGAATCTTCCTTCATGCTCCGTTCCTCTTCCGCTCCGGTGTCGGGATTGGTACCCTTGACCGCGCCGATGTCGAGCGGGGAAGGAAGGTAGGCGTTTACTCCGTCGAGTACGAGCTGGACACCCTTGTTGGCGAGAGCTGAACCGCAGAATACCGGATAAAGTTTGTTCTTGACCACGGCGTGGCGCATACCGCGAACGATCTCTTCCTGGGTGAGTTTTTCACCGTTCAGGTATTTTTCCATGAGATCGTCGTTCATTTCGGAGACTTTTTCTTCCAGGCGGTGGCGGTAGTCGTCGGCCTTGGCCTTGAGATCTTCCGGAATAGGGATTTCCTTGATGATTTCACCGTGTTTTCCTTCGAAGGTGAACGCTTTCATCTGAACCAGGTCCACAACTCCGCTGAAGGTGTTCTCCTGGCCGATCGGAAGCTGGACGGCCACGGCTTCCTTACTCAGGCGTTCAAAAATCGAATCGAGGGACATATAGAAATCGGCGCCGATCTTGTCCATTTTGTTGACGAACGCCATACGAGGCACTTCGTATTTGTCGGCCTGGCGCCATACGGTTTCGGACTGCGGTTCCACACCCTGGGAACCGTCGAACACCACAACGCCTCCATCCAGTACGCGCAATGAACGTTCCACTTCTGCGGTGAAGTCGACGTGCCCGGGAGTATCAATGATGTTGTATCGGCATTCTTTCCATGAACAGGTCGTTGCGGCGGAAGTAATGGTGATACCGCGTTCGCGTTCCTGTTCCATCCAGTCCATGGTTGCGGCGCCTTCGTGCACTTCACCGATCTTGTAGTTCTTTCCGGTATAAAAAAGAATGCGTTCCGTGGTGGTGGTTTTACCGGCATCGATGTGCGCAATAATACCGAAGTTACGCAGTTTACTGAGGTCGTCTGACATGGAAAAGGATGATTAAGGGTTATGAATAAGAAATTTCGCAGGTTCAATCGCCAAGGCGATTTCAAGCTTTGGTATTATAGGTTTTTTGACTTTGAAGTCAAGGTTGGCAGGTTTTACGTTCCGTGGGGTTTCCCCGGTTTTTCCGAATCTTTAAGTTTTGCGTCGATCATCGCCGCGATGTCACGACTCATGACTCCGGTCTTTCCCCTGATTTCCCTCAGGAACTGAAGATGTTCATCCCGTTCTTTTTTGAGCGCGTCTTGTGCTTCCCGTGTTTCTTCCTTGGCGGCTTTGGTTGCTAATTCGGCATTATGGCCGATCTTCAGTTTTTCACCGAGGTTGGCCTCAATTTTTTTCTGCGCTTCGGCAAGTTCGTTTACCTGCTGTGAGAGCGTCCGGTCTTTAAGGGCGAGCAGGCAGAGCGCTTTTGCCTGCAGGTCGCTTAATGCAGCGATTGCTTCGTCGGTGTTTTGGATATAGGTAGGTGTCTGTTTTTGGCCATCTTCTTTCGGCTTTTGTGAAAAGTGTTCAAGGTTTCTGAAGAACTTTATTTTGAGTCCAGCAGCTTGGCCGTACGCCATCATGGTTTTCCCCTGTGAAAAACTCGTTTCCATGGCAGCCTGGAACATTCTTTTCAGTCCTTCAATATTGCCGTTTTTTTGTGCAAGGACCAGATAGTCCGCAAAAAAGTCGGGGTCTTTGTCTGAAACCGGAGTGTAGAAGGTTTCCGCGTCAAATTTTCCCCCGTTGGTGTGGTGCAGGAGATGGATGCCGGCGTTCTGATCCTGGGTGAACCGGACTCCGTGTCCTTTCATGGCATGTCCGAAATGCTGGAGGAAATAGATGTTATCCCCTTGGTTTCCGGTTGAGGCCAATTCCAGGGCTTTGGCTTTCAGCAGTGCCTGGGTGATCATGAGCTGGAATGCGGGTCCGTATTCGCCGGGGATTTGACGGTCGGTTCCGAAAACAACCAGAACATTCTCGGTCTGTTCGTCTTTGCGCATTGATGTCAGGGTTACCGGCAGATTATCGTAGAGTTTTGCCGTTTCCTCATCCGAGAGCCGTGAACTTATGCTTTCAACCGCTTTGTGGATCAATTGTCCGGTTTTGAGGGAGATGAACTCCGCGATTTTTTCCGGAGGGAACTGCTGTTGCAGGAGGGGAAGGTTTTCTTCTTCCGTATGTGCGAAGTGTTTAAGTAAAGCCTGCCTCAGTCTTTCTTCGTAGTTTTTTTGTGCGGTTTCCACTTTATGCGGGGCAACTTCGTACGACCTGGCGAATTGAGGGTATCTTGAGGCTGCAGATTTTCCCTCTTCGGTTTGAAGATACGCTTTGCGTTCTTCCCTTGCGGTTTTTTCCGCCAGTTGTTCGTAGATGGTTTGTCCGAATCTCTTCAGTTCCCCGATGACTTCCACGGCCGACGTAAACTCAGGGGATCCGAATGTCCTTTGCTGGAGCGGCGCGATTTCACCGGTTCTGTTGGTTTGTACGAGCCGGTAATATTCCGTACCGTAGGCGGTGATGATGGATTTCAGGTTTTGTACTCCGGTCCGTATTTCTTCCGGTACGGCGGTTTGAAGTTGGGTGATTGCCAGATGAAGCGCTCCCAGGAGTCTTTCGGCATCCTCAAAGCTTTTGTCAGGGGATGTCGGATGGTATTGGGCGAACCATCTCGCCCATTGATAACAGCTTGTTGAGTTCATTTCTGTCGCGGCTTGTTTCTCGTTTTCCGCTCCCGGATGAAAGACGCGGTCAAGGACATCCATGGCGTGGCGTTTGGTCAGGGCGCCTGGGGATACCGTTGAAAACGGCATGGTGCTTCCGATCGACGAGGGTATGACTCCCACGGTTGCGGTGAGATCCGGGGTCGGAGTCACCGCGGGTGCCGCGGCACCCGCGGCTGCGGATTCAGAAGCCGCTTTTGGTTCAGGTATTTCCAGAGTAATTCGTTCTTCGTGTTGTTCACCGGTGTCGAGCCCCATGTTTTGAAAAAGTTAAAGGGGAAGTGGGGAGTATGCTAGGGTTATTGGACTTTTTTGTCAACGAACAAAACGGCCTGAAGGCGCGTGCACATGATTCCCGGCTCAAGTCATTGAGATTGTTTATTTCCTCTGCTGCCTGAGGTCTTTGATGACGTTCAAGACGCCAGTTGCGCTGGGAGGTGTTGTTTGGGGAAAAACAGCGTCGCGGATGGATTCTTTAAGTTTTGTGATACCCTCTTTGCTCGTAGCCGAAACAAAACACGGATGAAAAACTTCGAACTGTTTTTCCAGCAGTTCCCGGTTGAGGGAGGGGGACAGGTCGGTTTTATTGAAAACGTAAATCGTCGGTTTCAGCAGCGCGTCAATCTTGAACAGGATTTCGTTGACCACTTCGATTTTGGAAAGAAAATGCGGGTCGCTGACGTCGATGACATGGAGCAGAAGGTCTGCGTCAATGGTTTCCTCCAATGTGGATTGGAAAGATTTGATGAGCGTGGTCGGCAGGTTCTGGATGAAACCTATGGTGTCGGAAATGAGGATTTCATACGGACGGGCAGTGGCCTCATCACGGGGCAGAAACATTTTCCCCACTCGGGTATCCAGCGTGGCAAAGAGCTTGTCGGCGGCGTAAGCACCTTTTTTGGTCAGGGCGTTGAGAAGGGTGGATTTGCCGGCGTTGGTGTATCCGATGATGCCCACCGTTTTGAGTTCCCGGCGTTTGCGGTCGGCGCGGTGGATTTTGCGGACTTTCTTGCAGGCTTCAAGTTCCTCCTTGATCCGATACTCCATCTTGGAGAGGTGTCGCTTCATGGCTTCGATGTTCGTTTCACCGGAGCCGCGCGTGCCTATGCCTCCTCCCTGGCGTGATAGCTGCATCCCCATACCGAAAATGCGGGGACCCATGTGTTTGATGCTCGCGAGTTCGATCTCCAGACGGGCTTCACGGGTGGACGCGTGCTTCTGGAATATTTTGAGGATTACATCGATGCGGTCCCAGGCCTGCAGGGGCTCCTTGAACTCCTTTTTGATTTTTCCGCGGATGGCGGGGTCGGTGGCATTTTTGCGTTCCTCTTCGGCGACCTGACGGAGCCGTTCGTTGATGTTGTAGGTTTGGTGTGGTTTGAGTTCGTTATTGATGATGAGAATATTAGCCTCATCCGCTTGATGACGGCACGTCGCCTTAGCTCCGGCATCCATGCTTTTGCTTTCCGCAATAATCTCTTCCAGCTTTCCGCTGCCGATGAAGGTTTTGTAGTCGGGTGTTTGACGTTTCTGGATTTTTTTGATCACGACCAAACCGCCGTACGTTTTGATGAGACTTTCGGCTTCTGCAAGGCGGTAATCGGCTTCTTCCTTACTCGTTTGCGGAGGGATGCAGTCAATGAGAATGGCTTTCAGCACGGGAATGGTCTTTGCTTAAGGTGTAGTACACGCCCATGGCGAAGAGGGCGATGACGTCGCCGGAACCCTGGAGTCCTTTGAAGAAATCTGTGTTGAAGCCTTTGATCTTGACCATGAAGAAGGCCACGACCATGATGAAGGCGATCATGCCGCCGCTGATTTTGGTAATGATGCAGCTGATTTTGCTTCTCGTGAGACCTCCCGCAATGATTCCGATTCCCGCGGCGAATTCACCCAGGCTCGCACACCATCCAAGAATAATCGGCATATTTAAAGCTGCCGCGAATTTTTCCGGACCGACGATGAAGAGTTTGTCGTAACCGGCAAGAATAAAAATAAATGCCAGTGCTACCCGCATGGTCCAGTCTGCTACCTTGTCCATGATTGAACAGCATTTCATGATGATTGAGGTTATGTGGTGTACTTCCCCTTTTTACACCTATGGTGTATCCCGTACAAATATTTTTCATGTTAGGGGCGGGGTATACGGTGTATAGTGCGGCTAATATCTCTAATTTTTATTATGATCAATGTGCATGCACAGAAGGTTTTGGCTGAATTGAAGGCTGTCGGGGCGATGGGACTGCCGTCCGAGGTTCAGATTGAAACATCCAAAGACGGAACCCGCTGGAAGGGGACAAGGCGGAATGGGGACGCCTGGGAACTGATAAAGAACAATACGGAGAGCTTTACCTGCACCTGTTAGGTATTGAGCCGTTCACTAAAAAAGCCCCGCCATGGCGGGGCTTTTTATTTTGCTGGTGGTATGGTTCTCTTAGTATTTGGCGTAGTGGGCGAATGCCTTGTTGGCCTGTGCCATTCTGATGGTATCTTCCTTTTTCTTGATGGCGTTCCCTTCATTGTTGGATGCACTCAGGAGTTCATCGGCGAGTTTCTTGGCCATTGGTGATCCTTTCTTTCCCCTGGCTGAATCCAGAATCCATCGGAACGAGAGCATGAGC
Source organism: Candidatus Altimarinota bacterium (assembly GCA_041909955.1). GTDB lineage: Bacteria > Patescibacteriota > Gracilibacteria > UBA1369 > UBA1369 > PALSA-1335. The sequence goes on along the minus strand of JAYRRV010000036.1, from coordinate 1,284 downwards.
TGGCGTCCCGGTTTGACCTCGATCGGAATCTGGTAGACGGCGCCTCCGATACGCTTTGGGCGGATTTCCAGGGTTGGTTTCACATTCTCAATCGCTCTTTCAAAAACTTTTACCGGTTCTTTCTGGCCTTTTTCGGTCAATACCTGGAGCGTTTCTTTAAAAATCCTGCGTGCGATGTTCTTTTTTCCTTCCTTCATGATGTAGTTGATGAACTTCTCCTGAAGCGGATTGGAACCTTCCGGAATGAATGTGGGTCGTTTTTGTGCCATTGTTTTAGAATTTAGGTCTTAGAATGTAGAATTTATTTCTTAGGTCTTTTCTGGCCATACAGTGAGCGTCCCTGTTTGCGGTTCTGAACGCCCTGGGTATCCAGTTTTCCGCGGACAATGTGGTAACGTACACCCGGAAGATCCTTTACACGTCCTCCGCGGATGAGTACCACGCTGTGTTCCTGGAGGTTGTGTCCCTCACCCGGAATGTAGGCGTTTACTTCAAGTCCGTTGGTCAAACGAACCTTGGCGAACTTTCGGAGCGCGGAGTTCGGTTTCTTGGGAGTCATGGTGCCAACTTTTATGCACACGCCGCGTTTCTGGGGGCAGTTCAGGTTGAAGTTCCGGTTTTTGATCGTGTTCTTGATGCTCAGCAGAGCCGGAGCTTTACTTTTTCTTGTCTGATTTCTGCGGCGTCGGCGGACGAGTTGGTTGATGGTTGGCATTGTTTTGAATTACGAATGTATGTGAGATTTTGATGCTTGCCCCTGTTGGTACTTAGGGGTGTGGCTGGGTCAATTTACATGCTGACAGCCCTAAATGCAAGGGGAGTTTGCGGTGAATCGGTTATACGACCGCGAATTTTCTTGCCGCTTCCACAGTGACAGGTTTTTCGGCCGAGATTTGGGCTGCTGCGGCCTCTTTCCCCTTGGTCGCTTCAAGATGGCGTTTGCGGTATGTTTCGCCGGCCGGAATGAGTTTACCGATGATGACGTTTTCTTTCAGGCCTTCCAAAATGTCGATCTTCTTCGTCGTTGCGGCTTCCACGAGTACGCGGATGGTTTCCTGGAAGGACGCCGCGGACAGCCAGCTTTCGGTATGGAGAGCGATACGAGTCAGACCGAGAAGGAGACGTTCTGCCTTGGCTTTTTTCTTGTTGTTTTTGTCCAGTTCGCGGTTGGTCATGTCGTAGCTGATGATGTCCGTGATTTCACCAGGCAGGAATTTGGAGTCTCCTGCGTCCAGGATGCGGACCTTGGAGAGCATCTGGCGGGCAATGATTTCGATATGTTTG
>JAYRRV010000035.1:0-2348 GCA_041909955.1 Candidatus Altimarinota bacterium | reverse complement strand
CAGGTAGTGGGTGACTCCGGTCCAAAGATAATACCCCAAAACCATGATTAACACAGCCGGAATAAGAATAAGCAGAGCGTGGACCACACGACCGATCTTGGCTTCACGGTGCTCTTTGCGCAGTGTTTCAGCCATGGTTTTTAGGTAGCTGTTCTGAGTTTCCAGCAGCGCGATGATTTTTTGGTTCTCATCCATGAGGGAAAGTTATTTTTGTTCGTTCTCTATTGTACCTAATTCTGTCAGAAGGTCATCCTGAAGTTGCGGATTTGAAGGGGGAAGCATGTTGGTTGGGTGCATCTGGGCGGTTTCGGGAGTAATTTGATCCTGTGGTACCCGGTGTTCAGTAAATTCCTTTGGGAAGTGACGCCGTGCCTCTTCCAGAATTACAAATATGCGGCGTGCGGTCTGTTTAGCTATGGGGTTTCTTCTCCTTCGGTCTTTTACATCCTCCAGAAAAGCATCCTCATCATCTCCCGGCTGCAGTTCCAAAACGTCCAGAGCGTGGAGATAGGCCTGGATTTCATTCTTTTTTTGCTGTTCCGGATTCAGAGGTGGTGCCGCCTGTATCTTTTGATCCTTTGTCAGATAGTAGTCTTGTCTGGCTGACTCGTGGTCGAGCGAGATGGTCTCGGCAAAACTTTTTAAGTTGACCATTTGTGTCCAGTCCCTCTGGGTTCCCAAGATACCTCCGGCCGTTGGAGGGTGTCGGTTAAGGTCTTTTTGCATCTCTCCGAAAAGGCGGGGAAAAGATTCCCGGAGTTCCATGTTTTGAGCCCAGGACAGTGATGGAATGGCTTCATCTTCTTCCTGTTTCGGTGTTCCGGCCATCGGTCTTTCTTCAACGGTTCTTTCGTGAGATGTTGCCTTTTCCATTTTTTCGGTGTCTCTCTGTTCGCCGCGTTGTCTGGCCGATTCAAACATCCGTGTCTGGGGTGTTAGTCTTCGCTTCCTTCAACGCAAAACGCGGATTGCTGGGCGACGGGTTTTTCTTCTTTTGGTCCTGTGTCCTCCGTGGTTACGGTTGCGTCCGGGGTGGAGGCGTCAGTATCCGTTTCAGGTCCAAGTTTTGGTTTTTTTTGAAGAGCGATATGGATGTCGGCGATATCTTCCATTCTTGGCGGTCGGTTGGTCATTGCCCATCGTTCAGGGTGCATGGAATCGGGGACGTTAATATCCCCATCGTTTGAGGTTTCCGGATTTTCATGAATCTCGACCCCTCCGCCCGTGAGGTTTTCAGATAACAGTCTTTCGGTCAGAGCTTGAATGTCTCCCAGTTCTTTGTCATCAGTTCTTGTTTGAACTGTTCCGGGCTTGCTTTTCAAGGCCTCGATTTCTTCGGCGGACAGTGCGGGGATTTCACCGGTTGGCGGAGGAAGGGTCGTCATATCTTGAGTAGTAAATTTGGACATCATTAAACAGAATCTATCCATATCCGTCAAGGTTCTGGCTGTGGTAAAGTATTACCATGTTTACCGATACCCACTCACATATTCATTACGACGAGGAGTTTCCCGACGTTGAAGATATACTTCAAAGGGCTATGGCGGCGCGGGTTACCCTGCAAATCATCGTCGGGTGCACGGAGAAAGATTCGTACCAGGCGATGGAGTTCGTGAAGCGGCACCAGGGTTTTTCATTGTGGTCCACGCTCGGGGTTCATCCCCATAACGCCGATGAGTGGAATGACGGCGTGGCAATAAGTTTCCGGAAGATTGTCGCGGAGGAGAAAAAGATTGTTGCGTTGGGAGAAATGGGGCTGGACTATTTCCGCAATTTAAAGCCCAGAGATGTGCAGATCAGGGCTTTTCGCGAACAGCTGGCTTTAGCCAAAGATCTGGACCTCCCCGTGGTCGTACATGTACGCGATGCCTGGGATGATGCCCTGAAAATAATAGGTGAGATGGGGAATACGAAAGTGATCCTGCATTGTTTCACCGGTACCGTTGAACATGCCAAGATCTGCTGGGATCGCGGTCATCATACGTCATTTTCCGGGGTGGTAACGTACCCAAAAAACGGATATTTGCGCGAAGTCGCGGCTCAATCCCCTGAACATTTGATGCTCATTGAAACCGACTGCCCTTATCTGGCTCCGCAGGTTCACCGAGGGAAGAGAAATGAACCGTCGTTTGTTGTGGAGACAGCGAAAGTCCTCGCCCAGGCGAGGGGAGTGTCATTGGAGAAAATCGGAGATCAGACAACGGCAAACGCCCTTAAGCTTTTTGGTTTGAAATAAGTTCCTGGAGATCCTGGATTTGGATGATTTCCGCGGTTTTTGTGGGAGTCGTTTTTTTTATTTTTGGAACGTAGATTTTGGTGAAACCCAGTTTTTCGGCCTCTTTGATTCT
>JAYRRV010000034.1:0-4864 GCA_041909955.1 Candidatus Altimarinota bacterium | reverse complement strand
TTCCGGAGGGGCTTTGACCTCCATGCGTTCCAAAGCCTTTTTTCTCTGGGCCACGGTAGCGGTGAATTTGTACTTCGGGTTGTTGGCGTTTTCACGAAGCCAGTCCTGAAGCTCCTTCATTTCGCGCTGGCCGAGTTCGTAGGCGGCGAGTTTTTTCCGGTAGCGCTCGTAACGTTCGATCAAAAACTGGTCGTAGCTCATGCCGTACACCTCGATATTCTTTTCGTTGGTGATTTCCCAGATCTGATTCGTGACTTCGTTGATGAAGCTGCGGTCATGGGAGACGAATGCCACGGTTCCGCTGAAATTCTTGATGAATCCCACAAGCCATTCGATGGACTGTGCATCCAGGTGATTTGTGGGCTCATCGAGGAGCAAAATCGTTGGTTCCTTCATCAGCACTTCCGCGAGCGCGATCCTCATCCGCTGCCCGCCGCTCAGGTTTTTGAGCTGCAGGGTCTGAATATCACTTGGTAAACCCACTTCGTCCAGCACCATTTCCACTTTGTAGATCATCCATTCCTCTTCCAGTTTACTCCCCAGGAAATCTCCCACCGTTTTTTCTTCGTCTCCGAATGAGGGTTCCTGCTTGAGGTAGCCGACAATTTCACGGGAGATGCTTACGGTTCCCTGCACCGGCTCGGCTTCCTGTACCAGGAGTTTGAGGAGCGAGGTTTTTCCGCAGCCGTTTTTTCCGACAATGGCCACGCGTTTTTTTGCGGCGCTGTCCAATGAAACGTTCACGTTTTCAAAAAGGTGCTGGCCGGAATAATCGTAGCTGAGATTTTGAGTGAGAAGCATTTTTCAAAAAAAGAATACCATCCACTGATAATAGATTTTGAACCTGGAAGCAAGCGTTTTCAACCGGGGCGTGCTCTGATATAATGGGTGCGTATGGCAGATACTCAAGAAATCAACGCGTCCGTCAGCTGCATGGGTTACGGTTACACCGTCAAGGTTACGATTAACGGTGTGGATATCGGCATGAAGGGCGGTCAATCCGAAAGCAAGCGCCTGTTCAACACCGATCACCCCATGGCTTCAGAGGCTACGCCGGAAATTCGCGCCCAACTGTTTGTGTTGAAGTCCGGTGAAAACACCCTTCATCTGGAATGCAGTAAAACCGGGGGACCCGATGACCGGCTCACGTTTGAGATGTATGTTGGGGACTCAGAGGCGCCACTGTTCAGCTTTGTCACCTCCGACGCCCAGGAGAAGTTTGATAAAACATTTTCCCTTTAGGACTTTGTTTGTTCGGGGGGATTGGGTAATTCCGGATCAAAAAATCCGCTTTTTTTCATGGCGGGAAATGCCAGTGCTATGCCAACGGAGTAAACGGCCCAAAAACCGTACACGATGAGCATGGCATTTTTTTGCAGTGCCTCGGGCAATGCGGATTCCGTGATAATTTCCGGCAGTGCGTCGGTGAATAATTTGACCATGACCGGAATCAGACTGAAGCCGATGATCAAAAAGAGAACGAAGGCGAAAGTTTTTACCATCATGCTCATTCTTTTCATCTTTTCCGGATTTTCTTTTGCATGGCCTGAGAGATATATTCCCGCTCCGATATTCATCCCTATCAGGACTGCAACGGCTCCCAGAGCACCAATTATGTAGATGGTGATATCTTGAATCATTGCCTGCATTGTACCATACCCCACTTGCTTTTTTGGTGTTCCGGAATCAGGGGTTGACATATGGAATTATGTATTGTAGACTTAACCAGCATTATTTCCGAAATTAAGAACGGATTATAGAGTAAGCTTCTGCATAAAAGTCTTGGCTGGCTCTAGCACCCCGCCCCGCGGGGATGGCATCCAGTTTAAGGTTTCATAACACAATATTTTTATGCACAAGCAGTTTTCCCGTTTCCCCAAACGTTCATTTGGGACCAAGCCGCAAGGCACATTTCAAAAGCCCTCCACACAAGGCGGCAGTTTCCAGGGTACCCCTTCAAACGGTTCCCAGGGCGCTCAGCCGGCCGGGGCCAGACCGTTTGGCCCTAAACCATTTGGGGCAAAGTCCTATGGCTCAAAACCGTACGGAGGTTCTTACGGCGGAGGCCGGTCTTTTGGAGCCAAACCGTTTGGACGGGGTGGTTTCCGCAAGCCCATGCAAAAAAGCAGACGGGTCCAGGGAACGACCATCAATATCAACCAGCTCATCAACAAGGTGAACGATGAGACCGTGCTGAAAACAACCGAACAGGTCATTCAGCACAAGTTTGAGGATTTCCAGATGGACCCCCGCATCAAGAACAACGTAAAGCAGAAGGGTTATCTGACCCCGACCCCGATTCAGGATCAGACCATTCCTCACGGATTGGCCGGGAAGGACGTCATTGGTCTTGCGAATACCGGAACAGGGAAGACCGCGGCGTTTTTGTTACCCCTGCTCAATAAGATGCTCGATAACCGCTCACAGAAAGCTCTGATTCTTGCGCCTACCCGTGAACTGGCACTGCAGATCAGCGATGAACTCCGGGATTTTGGAAAAGGTTTTAACCTCAACTCGATCCTGTGTATTGGCGGAAGCAATATCATGTTCCAGATCCGGATGCTGAAGCACCCGCATAATTTTATTATCGGTACCCCGGGACGCATCCTGGACCTCATCGACCGCAGACTTCTCAAACTGGAACAGTTCCAGAACGTGGTACTGGATGAGGCTGACCGTATGGTTGACATGGGTTTCATCAACGACATCCGTACGATTCTGGGCAAAATGCCTCAACAACGCCAGTCGTTCTTCTTTACCGCCACCCTGGATAACAAGGTTGAGGAACTGATCCGTCAGTTCACCAAGGAACCGGTGAAAGTTTCCGTAAAGATGCGCGATACCTCAGCCAATGTCGATCAGGATATTGTGAGGGTACCACAGGACAACAGCGGCAAAGTGAGAGTATTGATCGAACACCTGGCCAAGCCCGGGTTTGATAAAGTGCTCGTGTTCGGCAGAACCAAGCACGGCGTAGAAAAAGTGGCCAAGGCTTTGTTAACTTCCGGAATCAAATCAGACTCGATCCACGGGAACAAGTCACAAAACTACCGCCAGAAGGCGCTTATCAGGTTCAAGCGCGGTGAAGTCAAAGTGCTTGTTGCCACGGATGTGGCGGCGCGCGGCCTTGATATCAACGGCGTCAGCCATGTGATCAACTTCGACATTCCCGCCACTTACGACGACTACGTTCACCGCATCGGCAGAACGGGCCGCGCGGACCGCAAGGGCATCGCACTGACGTTTGTGAGCGGACACGACTAAAAGTCTATCTCACGATTCCCAGAATCCGATCGCTTTCCTTTTGCATGAGTTCGGCGTATTTTGCCCCTTTTTCGGGATTAAACCGCTGCTGCATTTCGGCGGGAAGTTTTGAATCGCTCGTGACCACCGGTGTCCAGTAGTTCTCGCATTCCAGCCATTTTGGCTGCGTGAACCCGTTTTCCTGCAAAACGATCATATAGTCAATCTTCTTGTTCGGATCGGAAGGGTCCTTGCGGAGCGCCATTTCCGCATGAACTTTGGCGAATACTTCGATGGTGCAGGGTTCCGCTCCACCGCGTGCTTTGGCCTGTGCCGCCTGCATGAGCGGCATGAATGCCATGGCGGTTTTCCCCATGTCGGACGGGTCCATCATTTTTTTGGTATAACCGTCTTTTGCAGCTTTCCAATCATCGGCTTTTACCCCATTGGCTTCTGCAATGGAGTTCTGTTTTGCTTCGTCAGTACCTGTGTCCGCCATCAGCGCACAAAGTTCAGCGTATTTTTCGAGGGTTACGCCATTGATTGCGTCCATACTTTATTGGGTTAAAGGGTATTCCGGAAGTAAGGAATTTTCCGGGGGCATCAGCCGAGCAATTTCATAAGCTCTCCGTTTTCCTTCAGTTCTACGAGAATATCGGCGCCTCCGATAAAATTCCCGTTGATGAAAATCTGGGGAAGCGTCGGCCAATCGGTATAGTCTTTGATGGCCTGCCTCATCTCAAAATCTTCCAGGACGTTGAATCCCTGGAACGGCACGTTGAGTTCATCGAAGATATCTTTCACCTGGGCGCTGAAACGGCACATCGGTTCCTGCGGCGTTCCTTTCATAAATACGAAAACTTTGTGACTCTTGATGAGCTGTTCGATCTTTTGGTGATGATCACTGGTCACCGTTATGTGGACGTCGGAGTCATTGTTCATTATTTTTGTGTTAAGGAATTACCTCTCTATGCCGCGACGGTTTTAATATTGATCGAATGCAGTTCCCCCGATTTCAGCAGTTCGTTAAGCGCTGCGTATACCATTTTGTGCTGCTGGATCATGGTTTTGTTCCTGAACAACCCCGTTGTCACCGTCACGTGAAGATGACTGCCGTCACCGTCGGTGATCTCAAAATCAGCCCCCGGGAACGACTGCTTCAAACTTTCCTCCATTTTTATGACGAGTTCCTCGTTAATGGACTGGCACATATTTTTTTCTTGGGAATAAAAAGCGGGAACTACCGGTATATTAACCGCTGGTGCGGATTATTACAATTTATTGTAGTAATACGTCACATTTTTGAGCCAGTTGTCCGGGCGATCATTTCCACTGTAAATCTGGGCAAGTCGATAAGTGGGGAATCCTCCACCGTAGCTTCTGACCCAAAGCTGCTTGAAATACGCATGACTTTCGGCCTGAGTGCTGAAGCTCATAAACTTTCCGTTCTTCCTGAATCCGTGACAGTTGTTCAGGAGCGCGGCCCCGCGGGTGTCCTTGCAGTTGTGGGTTTCCTGCATGGCGACGGCAAGGCTCAATTTGTCCAGGTTCACGGTCACCGGCCTCACGGACGACTGTTTCTTGGCTGTTGTTTTGGGGGTTGTTTTCGCAGGAGTGGCTT
>JAYRRV010000033.1:0-2105 GCA_041909955.1 Candidatus Altimarinota bacterium | reverse complement strand
TCCGGATACATGATCCATCGGCCGCCTGCGCTCAGCTGATGTTGTCTGGAGAGCCCATCTCCCTGGCGCTCCAAGTGCAGACCTGTCGAATGGCGGCATCACTCTCTCTTTTTTCTTGCGATGACTTGTAAAGATTTTTCGAAAATTTCTTTGGAGGTGATGCCGTATTTTTCCATGAGTTCGCGCGGTTGTCCCGATTCGCCGAAGGTGTCGTTGATTCCGACCATTTCCATGGGAACGGGGTGGTTCTGGACGAGAACTTCCGCAACGGCTCCGCCCATTCCGCCGTACAGCTGGTGTTCCTCCGCGGTGACGACGCAGCCGGTTTTTCTGACTGAGGCGAGGACGGTGTCTTTGTCGAAAGGTTTGATGGTGTGCAGGTTGACGACTTCCGCCGAAACGCCCTGCGTCTCCATTTTCTCGGCGGCATCAAGCGCTTCCGCGACCATGGCTCCGCAGGCCACGATGGTGACGTCCGTTCCCGGTTTGAGAATAATGGCTTTTCCGACTTCAAACGGCATGTCTGGGGTCGTGACCGCCGGTGTTTTTTCCCTTCCAAAGCGGATGTAGACCGGGCCGTTTATTGCCGCCGCGGCGAGTACGGCTTTTTTGGTTTCGTAATAATCGGCCGGAACGATGAGCGTCATTCCCGGGAGTACCCGCATGATGGAAATTTCTTCCAATGCCTGGTGCGTTGCGCCGTCGGGGCCGACGGATATTCCGCCATGGGCTCCTCCGAATTTCACGTTCAAGTTTGAGTAGCAGATACTTGTTCTGATCTGTTCCCATGCTCTGCCCGAAACAAAGACGCCGTACGTGGCCACAAACGGGATCATTCCTGTGAGCGACAAACCTCCGGCAACGTTGATCATGTTCTGTTCGGCAATGCCCATGTCAAAAAATCTCTTTGGGAATTTATCCTTGAACTGGCAGGTGAGCGTTGATTTTGCCAGGTCTGCATCGAGTACGGCGATATTGGGATTCTTTTCACCCAGTTCTATGAGGGCTTCCGCCCATCCCTGACGCGCGAGCATCATTTCACGTGCCATAGTTATGAGGTCATGGATTGTATCTGTGATTCCTGTTGGTCAAGTTCTTTGAGTGCGAGTTCGAGTTCTTCCTTGTTCGGGGCTTTCCCGTGCCATCCGGCCTGGTTTTCCATAAAGCTGATTCCTTTGCCTTTGACCGTGTTCGCGATGATGACCGTTGGGCGTCCGGTGAGGGTCAGGGCTTTGGCGATGGCGTCGTGAACCTGCGTAAGGTCATGTCCGTCGATGACCAGCACGTGCCAGTTGAAACTTTTGAATTTTTCATCGAGCGGATGGACTCCCATGACTTTTTCCACTTCGCCGTCGATCTGGAGTTTGTTGTAGTCCACGAGCAGGCAGAAGTTGTCCAGACGGTAGTGGGCCGCGGACATTATGGCTTCCCAGCTTTGGCCTTCCTGGAGATCGCCTTCGCTGGAGAGGCCGAACACGCGGTTGGATTTTCCCTGTGTTTTGAGCCCAAGGGCGACGCCCGTGGCGATGGAAAGGTTTTGGCCCAGGGATCCTCCGGACATCTCCATTCCCTTTGGATAGAAACGGCTTGGATGACCCTGAAGGTCTGAGCCGAATTTTCTGAACGTTATGAGTGTCGCCGGATCAAAATACCCGGTTCTTGCCAGGATTGAGTAAATGGCGGGGGTGATATGGCATTTGCAAAAAATCATCCGGTCTCTTTCTTCCCATTTTGGGTCGGATGAATCATGTTTCAGAAACCGGTTAAAAAGCGTGACGAGAAGTTCGACCGAGGAGAGTGAGCCGCCCGGGTGACCGGAGCCCGCCGCCGCCGTCATTTCCACAATGTCACGTCGCATGCGGATGGCTTTGAGCTTGAGTTCCTTTTGTGTGAGTTCTACTGGGTATTTCATTGCCGTTACTCTAAATCACGATGCCACTGGAGCGCAACATTTTTTTGCCCCACCTGCTTGGTGATGGCACTTCGCCTTGGCTCCGGTTTTTTTGGCGGAAAGAGTGGGATTCGAACCCACGATACCCGTGAGGGTATACCGCTTTTCGAGAGCGGCGCCTTCAACCACTCGGCCATCTTTCCGCATTGTTTGT
>JAYRRV010000032.1:0-1900 GCA_041909955.1 Candidatus Altimarinota bacterium | reverse complement strand
GGGACCCAAGTAACGGGCTTTGTCTTTCTGGACCTTTCTTACAAGGTATATGCGCGGGTATGGTTCCTGTACTGTGATTTTGATGTAGATGTAGTTTTTGTCATCCTTCATCAGAATGTTGTATTTGGGACGGAGTTCCTTGATCAGGTTGGTTTCCAGGAACAGAGCTTCCAGTTCCGTTCCTACCTCGATATATTCAATATCCGCTATTTGCTCCACCATTTTCAGTGTGCGTACCCCTTTGTCGTTTTTGTTCTGAAAATAGCTGGAAACGCGATGTTTAAGGTCTTTAGCCTTTCCCACGTAGATAATTTGTCCCTCGGAGTTTTTCATTTTATACACTCCTGGTTTGTGCGGAAGGTTTTTGAGGATGTGTTCCAGATATTGTCGGAGCTTTTTTTCAGATGGGTCGTTTCCGGTTGGCATAATATTTTCACATTCGGATAAGTGTTTGGCTTTGAAAACTTCGCCCTCTAGTATAAGCTTTTTTTGGCATTTATGTAATATCATGCAGTTTCCACTTTCTACATTGCGTGAACGTTGTTTGGCCACGATTGCTTATTTTGATCTTTTTGATTATCCCCTTACCCTGGAGGAACTCCATCGGTATTTGTTAGGTGAACATCCGGTTCCAACCGAATTGAAGCTGTTTCTGGCCGAACATTCCGACATTATTGGCAGTCAGGATGGTTATTATTTTTTACGCGGCAGGGATCTTATTGTTGTCACCAGGGATGAAAGGGAGAAAAATTCCCTTATGTTATGGAAGAAAGTGCACAGGTACCTACCGCTCATCCAATTTGTTCCGTTTATCAGGATGGTGGCTGTATGTAATACTCTAGCCATCAACAATGCCACAAGCGGAAGCGACATAGACCTTTTTATAGTTGCCAAACCCGGAAGGCTTTATTTTGTCAGGTTTTTGACGGTGGCACTCTTTATGTTTCTTGGTGTCCGGAGGCACGGTACGAAGATTGCGGGACGGTTTTGTCTCAGTTTTTACTGTGATGAAACGGTTATGGATCTTGAATCCATACAGTCCGGTCCAGATGATATTTATCTTCCTTACTGGATAATGACCATGAAACCGCTTTACGGTCGGGATACTTATGAAAAATTTGCGAAGGAAAATGTATGGATTGCCAAATATTTCGGGAGAACCCTATCCTTGGCCCATGATTTCTGGAGTCCCAATGTTTTGCGATTTTTGGCCTGGCTCAAGGAGTTTTTATGGAGGGGCAAATTCGGCGACCTGATTGAAAAAAAGCTGATGGCTTCACAAATGAAACGACATCAACGCAATCTTTCCGGACTTCCGTCGGAAGCCTCCGTGGTCGTCAGTGAACACATGCTCAAATTTCATAATGTCGACCGCAGAAAAGATATTGCCGGAAGGTTTGAGGCGAAGCTGCGCGAACTGCTAGGTTAAAGTCGGTTGTTAAGGTTATTATTTTTTGCTTCGTTGTTTTCCCCCCGTCAGCTTTTTTTCGTGTTTATTTTTGTAAATCAGCCGGATGCCGGTTCCGGTGAAGTCGTACTTTTTACGGATTTCGTTTTCAAGATATCTGCGGTATGAGAAGTGAATGGCCTTTTCGTCATTTACCCAGAAGGTAAACGCGGGAGGATTGATTCCAGTCTGCTCCATGGAGTAAATTTTCGGCATGGTGATCGAAACCTTAGGTGGTGAGTGCCTGAATACCACCTCTTTCATAAAACCGTCCAGTTCGTCGGTGTCGATCTGCTTGAATCTTTCGCGGTAAATCTGCTGAGAAATGTCGAGTATTTTTTCGATGTTTTTTCTTTTCAGAGCGCTGACGAACAACACCGGAACCCAGGGAAGAAAATCGAATCGGTGTCGGAGAATTCTAATGAAACGATTACGTTCCGCCTCCTGGTCCTT
>JAYRRV010000031.1:0-8007 GCA_041909955.1 Candidatus Altimarinota bacterium | reverse complement strand
TCGGCATGAGAAACCTTATCCTGCGCGTCTTTGATAACTTTATCCGCACTATCGACCTCTTTATTGAAAAGGTCTTTCTGGTTTGCAAGAGCCTGCTGCAGGGAATCATGTTTTTTCTCCTTCGCTTCACCTTCAACTTTCGTGACATCCTGTTGAGCAGCTTTAAAAAGTTCTCCCATAACGGTCGTTAAAGATTGTTGAGTTGTTCCTCAAGAGATTTCTCTACATCTTCCGGCCTTGACTCCTCATTTTCCTCGAGAGAGAGAATATCCTTTTTCATCTTCCGCACTTTCTCTTTGAGTTCGGGAACAATGGCAGGATCATCCTGAAGTGCGCGGTCGATGCACCGGTCAACGAGGCGGTTTTTTTCAGAAATAATCTTGAAAAAATAGTCCAGAAGCGTCTGTGGGAATTTATCGATATTCCCAAGCCAATACTGTTTGTCCTCGTCACTCAAAAGCAGACTGCGCTGCACCTCAACGGAGAACTGTTTTTTAAATTCATCCGAAATCATTGATTTGTTTTTATTTTTATTATCCGATTATTATACCATTTTATAGTTTGTTTTTCTACCCAAAAAGCCTCCCCTCCGAAGCTAAGGGGGTACAGGTGGAGTTTACGTTTTTAGACGTACTCTACGCCCTCCCCATCACCTTCTTCACACCTTCCAGAACGCGGAAACTGTCCACCAGATACATGTCCTCGCCCTTCAAGAGCGGCATGGCAATGTCAAAACCGGTGACGCGTTCAACCGGGGCTTTGAGTTTTCCGTAGAGGTTTTCGTAAATGATCATGGCGATCTCCCCGGCGGTGCCGTAGGTTCTTGAAGCTTCGTGAACGATCACGACGCGACCGGTTTTTTGGGCGGAATACAAAATCGCGTCGCGGTCCAGCGGGCTCACGGAACGCAGGTCCACCACCATGCAGCTGATACCAAGTTTTGCGGCTTCAATGGCGGCTTTCTGGCACTCACGCACCATGGAGCCGTAGGCGAAAAGCGTGACGTCCGTACCGTCCTGAACAAGGCTGGCTTTGCCCAGCGGAATAAAATACTCCTCTTCCGGAACCTCCTGTTTGAAGGCACGGTACAATCTTTTCGGTTCAAGGAAAATCACCGGATCCGGATCGCGGATGGCAGAAATGAGCATGCCTTTTGCGTCGAACGGAGTGGATGGAATGACGACTTTAATGCCGGGAATATGACCGAACGCGGCTTCCAGGGATTCGGAGTGATGCTCCAGCGCCTTGATGCCTCCCGCAAACGGAATACGCACGACCATGGGAACGGTAAACGTTCCGCGGGAACGGTTCCTCATGCGGGCGGCATGGTCAACCATCTGAGGCAAACCTTCCATAAAGAACCCGTCGAACTGCATCTCAACGACCGGTTTCATGCCGTTGATCGCCATCCCGATCGCCGTACCGATAATTCCTGCTTCGGCGAGTGGCGCGTCAAAACAGCGCTCTTTCCCGTAGAGTTTCTGCAGACCTTCCGTCACGCGGAACACGCCGCCCTCGAGACCGACGTCTTCGCCGTATACCACGACCGTTTTGTCGCGCGCCATCTCCTGTTTGAGGGCGAGGTTAATGGCTGATAATAATGTGAGTGCCTGATTAGCCATGGACTCCTCCTTCCTTTGCTGTTGCGGATTTTTTCGCAAGCATAGTCTTTAAATAAGCTTTTTGTTCGGCGAGAGCTTGGGGCAGCTCCGCATACGTGTAGTCAAAAATCTCATCAACGGTTTGGTAGGGAAGGGCCAGCGCACGTTCGGTGATTGCATCAAGTTCCGGCTGGAATTTTACGCGGATCTCCTCCTCGGTCTTTTCGCTCCAGAGTCCTTTTTTGGCCAGATACAGCTGCAGACGTCTCATTGGATCTTTGGGTCTCCACATTTCGACCTCCTGTTTGTCGCGGTATTTTGAAGCATCGTCGGAAGAAGAGTGGTCGCCGAAACGGTACGTGTAGGCTTCAATCAGAGTGGCGCCATCGCCTTTTCGTGCTCTCTGTTCGGCCTCTTTGGTTACGGCATACATCGCGAACAGATCGTTGCCGTCAACAAGCACCCCGGGGAAACCGTACCCCAAAGCCTTTTGCGCGATGGTCTTGGACGCGGTCTGAATCGCGCGGGACGTGGAAATCGCGTACTGGTTGTTCTGGCAGATAAAAATTGTCGGAGTTTTAAACACCCCTGCAAAGTTCATGGCTTCGTGGAAATCGCCTTCGGAAGAAGCGCCGTCGCCGAAATAATTCACGGCAATTTCATCTTTGCCCTGCAGCTTGGCGGCCCAGCTGAGTCCCACTCCGTGAAGCATCTGGCTCCCCACCGGAATGGAAACGGGCAACACATGAACGTCTTCAGGCGGTTTGCTGCCCCACTCGTTGCCGATCCAGTACTGGTAAATATTTTCCATTGGGATGCCATGCGCCCACATCACCGCGAGTTCGCGGAACGCCGGAACAATCCAGTCCTGTTTTTTCAAAGCAAATTCACTTCCGATCTGCAGAGCCTCCTGCCCCTCGATCGAGGTGAAGGTTCCCATGCGGCCGGAACGCTGCATTTTGATGGCACGCTGGTCGCACATGCGGCAGAACACCATTTTTTTGTAGAGCTCAAGAACAATGTCGTCCGTGAGTTCCTTCGGTCGCAAAGTTTCGTTCAGGTTCCCTTCATGATCCAGAATCTGAACCATGTCGGTATTCAATATGTCGGTATATTTTTCGAGAAACATTACTGGAGGTTTTTACGGAGTATGTTTTTCATGAACAGCTCACCGGCTTTATAGGAACTGCGCACAAAAGCCCCGGAAGCACAGTATAAAAATCCGTGTTCTTTGGCAAGCGCTTCATACCTTTTAAACTGTTCGGGTTTGACGTATTCGTGAACCGGAACATGGAATTCGCTCGGCCGCAAATACTGTCCGTAGGTGACCACATCAACGCCGATGGCGCGTAAATCTTTCATGGACTGGACCACCTCTTCTTCGGTCTCACCGAGTCCCAGCATCTGGGCGGATTTGGTGTAGCGGGTCGGGTCGAGACGTTTTACCTCTTCCAGGATTTTCAGTGATTTTGCATAGTTCGCCCGTGGATCGCGGATCGCTCCCTGAAGCCTTTCGACGGTTTCAAGATTATGGGCGATCACCTCGGGATTAGCTTCAACAATCGTTTGCAGGGCCTCAAGATTTCCGTTCAGGTCGGAAATCAAAACTTCAATGAGGAGTTTCGGGTGCGCCTCTTTCAACGCACGGATGCATCGGGCAAAATGGCCCGCGCCGCCGTCCGGCAGATCGTCGCGGGTGACGCAGGTCAAAACAACATATTCAAGTTTCATGATCGTGGCGGCCTCCACCAGGCGGCGCGGCTCCGTCTCATCCAGTAAACCCCGCGGGTTTCCAGACTTCACGTAACAAAACCTGCAGGCTCTCGTACAGGTTTCTCCCAGCAGCATAAAAGTGGCGGTTCCTCCGCTCCAGCACTCGGCGATGTTCGGGCAATGAGCTTCGGCGCATACCGTAGCTAGTTTTTTGGCACGTAGCAAAGTTGCGATCCCCGCATATTTTTCAGTGGTCGGCGGACGGATCCTCAGCCAGTCCGGTTTTTTCAAAGAGGACTGATCGGCCTTCAGCTTCTGGGTGAACGTCCGGTTTTGAGGGGTTTGAACGCGCAAAGTTCACTGATTAAGCTATCGGTGCGGACCCCGCGGTCCGTACAATTTATGCACTTAAAGCCCATGCCTTGAGCGTCTCATAATCACAGTTCCCGCAGATGAATTTCGCGCTCTTGGTATTATAAAAGAAAGGAACTCCGCCGCAGCGGCCCTGGTCGTACTGTTCAAGGAGCTTGGCGTTTTCCTCATCGTGCCACGTTTCAAGATACTGTACCTGTACATTCAACTCTTTCTGTAACTGTTCAACCAACGGTTCCATCTCCTTGCAGTGGACGCATTCGGTCCCGGAAAACTGCAGCAGATGGGAAGTGAGAACTGGAGCCATAAAACAGCAAATAATATATGGGATTGTCATGGTACACGAATCCCCCCGAATTGAAAATACGAAAAGGCCATCAAGCGGCCTCCGTGGCCATAAGAATCGCCTGTGCCACATCCTGGGCGGCAACTCCAACAAATGAAGCATTATTTGACTCCAGGGCACGTTGAACTGCTTCAATATACACGTCCTGTTCCGCCGGAAATGGTAAACCGGTGAGTGCCTTTTCCACTGCCGGAAGCGCATCTTCGGGGTGTAGGAAAAAATCCCCCGTCAGGCCGATATTTTGGATAGTCGGATGCTTCCCGGTCGCACCATGAGCCTCAAACTTCACCCGGAGCAGTTTACCTCCCACTACTTTTAATGTTGCTTGATGCATAACGTTCCCATATTATCTGTTCGTCATTTTTACGCAAGACCCGTGGAAAATCAAAATCCGGATAATCAACAATGGCGCATCATTCCCATGCAGACACACGACGCATTCACCAACATGGCGCTCGACGAGGCTTGCAGTGAAGCGGTTGCTTCAAAAAAAGTTCTTCCCACCATCAGGTTTTATCGGTGGAGTCCAAGTGCGGTGTCCATCGGGTATTTTCAAAGTTTACATGATGAAGTCTCCACGGAGCGATGCCGCGAAGCCGGCATCGACGTTGTCCGCCGCAGAACCGGAGGAGGAGCCGTTTTTCATGATTACGAAGGCGAAATCACCTACAGCGTTATTGCTCCGGAAAATCTTTTTCCCAAAGGAATCACGGAGTCCTATCACGAAATATGCGGCTGGATTATCCAAAGCCTGCAACTTCTGGGTATACCCGCCGAATTCAAACCGATCAACGATATTATCCTTGCCCCAAGCGCCACGGGACCGAACGGTGAAAACGTCGGAGGGAAGAAAATTTCCGGGAACGCGCAAACGAGGCGCAACGGAATTCTCCTTCAGCACGGCACTATCCTCTACACGGTGGACGTGAGAAAAATGTTTTCAATGCTTAAAGTCGGACAGGAAAAAATCGCCGACAAAATGATCGCCGCAGTGGAGGAAAGGGTCAGTTCACTCAAACTTTTGAATCCGGAAATTTCAATGGACCAAGTATACCAGGCCCTTTTAAAAGGCTTTACACAAGGAAAAAACTACACCACCGGCGACTGGACACATGAAGAAATGCGGTGCGCCCAGGACTTGGCAAAAATCCGCTACGGCACAAGTGAATGGAACTCGCTTCGTTAATTGACGAAAATATTGAATTATGTTACAATTTTTTGATACGTAAAACAAACTTTATGAACACATTCACAAACTTTTTCAAAACACTGGTCACCATTTCCATGGTCATTCCGGCGACGGCTTTTGCCCAAACAACTGTAAGTCAGTCGACGACCCAGCAGGCGCTTCCTGCGGTCTTGTCTGCCACACAGCAAACAACTTCGTCGGAGCCGGCAAAGTGCACTTTTGCAACCGTCGGAAAACCTGAATTTAAAGGAAAATTCCTGGCGGTGAAAAAGAAAGGGATGGTTCAGCCGGGGGAACTTTTTACCGTACAGGTCTACGTCCAGAACACGGGCAACGTACCATGGTTTTCGGAAGAAAGCGGATGCAACAGCATGACGATCGTTCGCCTGGGCACCGAAAAAAACCGGGACCGCGTCAGTCCGTTTTTCACGACCGAAAAAAATCCTGAAACACTCAAAAACAGCTGGATCGGCGGAGCACGCATCAAAATGGACAACAAGCGCGTAAGCCCTCTGGATGCGGCTTCATTCACCATAACTGCCAAGGCTCCGACCGAGCCCGGGGTATACCGCGAATTTTTTGCGCCGGTTGCCGAGGGCGTGACCTGGATGGAGGGTGATGCGCTCTTTTCTGTAGACATCAGCGTCGGAGGAGCCACGCTGGATCCGAACGCATCGGAATATCTGACCTACGTTCAAAAAAGCGCCAACCTTTCCAAACTCAAGCTTGAAGGAGGAAAAAACATCACAGTGGATCTTTCTGAACAGCGCATGTACATCAACATTGGCGAAACCACCATTCGTACGTTCCCCGTAAGTACCGGAACGCGCCGTACCCCAACGCCGATCGGCAAGTACAGTATTTTCCTGAAGCAGAACGTCCGCGTGGCCGCATCGAAACCGCACTATATCATGCCTCTCTACCAGATGTTCAAAAAGGGCGGGTACGGAATTCATGCCCTTCCAAGTCTTGCGAACGACAAGGGTGTTTTCTGGCGGGAAGCGTTAAACCACATCGGGACACCCCGAAGCCACGGCTGCATCCGTCTGCTGCCAAAGGACGCTGAATTTGTCTGGAACTTCACGGAACTCGGCACACCGATGACCGTGCGCTGGTAAAAATAACGGAAGCTTCCACTCCTTATTACATCCAGTTTTTGATGAGCCCCAGGATGCGCGCATGAGGGCCTCCTTCGCGAATCGCCTGCATCATGTCCGTGACGCGCCGGTCGGTTAAATGAACCTGCCAGTTTCTAGGCCAGAGGCCAAGCAAAATGGTTGCAACGGCATTGAAGTAAGTGTTGTCAGTCGATCTTTTCTGATTCACCAGGTCCTCATTCGCCGCGAGGGCCAAAAGTTCGCGCGCGGCAACAGCGGCATCGGCCGCGCTCACCGTGCCCGGTTCGCGCTCCAGAAGTTTGTCCTCAAGTATGCCGACTATCTGCATGAGCCGTTCACATCCTCTTCGTCTGGCAAAATTGGTCTGGCTTTCCAGTGCGGCGGTACTGATCTCCGTTCGTTTTCCTCCGGCAATCCTTTGGACCACCGGGGTCGGAATCGGAGTGAGCCCGTCAACTTTCGGCAGTTTTGCCCTTGGTTTTTTCGCTGGCTTTGGTTGAGGTTTCGGCTTTGCCAGCCCCTTCAAGGGAACGACATTATTTCCGACCACTCTGCGTTTTTTAAAATCCACCGGAATTACGTCGGCCAACTCCAGGTGAAGTTGACTACCTGTGTTCGCGCTTATCCCGTTGATGGCTTCAAATACAACAGAAACTGACTGATCTGTTCCTTCGGGGGTCGCGACACCTACACCGCTTTCCGGTGCAACTGGATGTTGTCCGCTTTCACGGGCAAGGCCGGATTTTGGAAGTTGGACTGCTTGTTCAGTACTGATATCTGCTGTTGGTCGATTGGTATCTCCCATAGAGGTAAATGATGAAAAAGTGTGAACTAATCTTGAGTGTCTGCCGGCAAATCACCATCCAGCCAGTCGTCAAACCCTACTAAAATTTGTCTGCGAGTACTTCGACTGACAGACCCAACGGGTTCACCCCTTTGGTAATCGTTAGGATTTTCCGCAATAGCCTCCAGGACATGAGGGATGGAAGCCCTTCTTCCTTCTTCCAGAAGTTTCAAAATGCTCTGTACCTGCTGCCCCGTAAGTGCCGTTTCCGGTCTCCAGGAGAGCAGAATTTTTACCAGTACGAGCATATCGGGTTTTTGCATACCCATAACCTTTGCTGCAACTTCACGGTTGCTGATCGGTTTAGAGGTTCTCCCCCTGTCAAAAACTCCTACCGGAATAATGCCTTCATCAAGCATTTCCTCCTTGGCTTTGCTGAATATTTGCCGGAGGCTCAGGGTGCCGGAATTCCTTTCTTCAGGATGACGGGCCGGTCTGCGGAGAGGATTTTTTTTCTTCGGAGATCTCGCTATTCTTGGAGCGGCAGGTGGGGCACTGACTCGTTTCACTCTTGGCTTTTCTGACACTGCACGTGCCATTTTTACGCCTGCGGAAGCCAATTCTTTCTCCAGTGCTGCAAGGTCTTCCGCGAGAAGATCCTCTTCAGCTGCCAGTTCCTCAGGGGTGGGTTCTCTGCCCGCTGGAAATTCAGGGTTCTTAGGACTCATTGTAATGACGATGAATTAAGTTATAATTGTCAGGCTCATTTCAATTTCTTCTGAACAGGAAGCACAGTAAAAGGAGAAAATGATAAAGCAATGACTTGCGTTTTGTCAATTAAATTGTATAGTTAACCCTTTTATTGAGTACCCAGTGTCTAAAAT